>DATMJU010000282.1:0-14164 GCA_035553795.1 Vicinamibacterales bacterium | reverse complement strand
GGCCAGCCCCAGGCCGGTGCCGTGTCCCATCGCCTTCGTCGTGAAGAACGGATCGAAGATGCGCTCGAGATTGTGCGGCGCGATTCCCGTGCCCGTGTCGGTGACGCGGAGGCAGGCGAACGACCCGCGGCGCCGATCCCTGCGCCCCTCGTCGAGCTCGCCTTCGAACGTGACACTCGACGTCGAGATGCTGAGCACGCCTCCTGAACGCATGGCGTCTCGCGCATTCATCGCCAGGTTCAGCAACACCTGGTCTGGAAGGGACGGGTCGACCCTCACCAGCAGGTCATCGTCGCTCAGACTGATGTCGAGCGTGATGTCGGCGCCGATCAAGCGCCGGAACAGCTTGCCGAAGTCCGCGACGGCGTGATTGAGGTCCATCAACCTCAGTTCCATCGGTTGTTGACTGCTGAACGCCAGCAGCTTCTTGGTCAATTCGGCGGCGCGTGCCGTGATGCGGCGAATCTCGCTCACCCGCCGGTGCGAGGCGTGTTCCGGCGTCATCCCCTCGAGCGCCAGGTCGGCATTGCCCCCGATGGCCATCAGAAGATTGTTAAAGTCGTGCGAGATGCCGCCCGCGAGCTGGCCAATGGCTTCCAGCCGCTGCGAGCGCTGGCGTTGCGCTTCGAGCTGGACTCGATCCGAGAGGTCGCGCAGCACCCCGGTGAAGCACGTGACTCCGTCACGGCGGTGGCTGCTCAACGACATTTCGAACGGTACCGCCCGTCCGCTTTTGTGCTGGCCGGTCAGGCGGACGCCGCTCCAGGCGAAATGGCGATCACCGGTCTGTAAGTGCGCTTTGATGGCGGCTGCGTGCTGCTGGTGCGCGTCCTCGGGCATCAAACGTGTCAGCGAATGACCGACGAGCTCATGTATCTGAAAGCCGAACATGCGTGTGGCCGCGGCATTGCAAAATCGAATGACGCTTGATGCATCAATCGTGATGATGGCGTCAGAGGCGCTTTCGGCGATGATGCGATAACGCTCTTCGCTGGCCGCGAGCCGGCGCCAGTCTTCAATCCGTTCGTCGCGTTCGACCTCCAGCAGCCAGATCAGCGTGCCGAGACCGATCAGCAGCTGCAGCAGCAGATCGAGCTGGCTGAATGCGATTCGGTTCAGCGCCTCCGAGGCGAACCCAGTGCCCATCGGCAAGCCGACGAACACCGTTGCCAGTTGACTGGCGCCGTAGCAGACCATGGCGGAGGCAAACATCGGCTGCCGAGCCGGGAGGTATGGCGATGTCGAATGCCGAAGGCGACACCGGCGGCCGCGAACGCCGCCGCGGCGAGCAATCCGCGCACACCAACCCGCGCGTAGTAGCGCAAGTCTGAGGCGCCCGGATCGCCGATGAAGAGAAGGGTCAGGATGACAGCGAGCACTGGCGCACCGGCCAGTGCCGGAACCAGGCGGCGCCGTGACAGCGGCATCCGCCTTGACAGTTCGAGGGTTCCCGCGATGACGAGGACGGGCTGCGTGAAGCCGGCCGTGAGGGACAGGACGGTCAGTGCCACTCGCCGTGGATCGGCGGGCGGCCATTCGACGACCGCGAAGCGCGATGCGGTGGCGAGCCCGGCGTAAGCCGCAAACGCGAGCCAGCTCCACGCCCACAGCTCGAGGTACGGACGTTCCTCGGTCCTGGCGAAGTACACGAGGAGCAGCACCAGGACGAGTGCCCCCGCCATCTGCGTGCCCGTCGCGACGAGAACATAATCCGTCATCGTAGTGAGGCTGCCATCCCCGGCGGACGTCGGCAGCCCCGATAGTATCGCGAAGGATATCGGTCCTTTACGCGAGCGTTACTTGGATAGCGGCGGCGTCGGTATTCTGGGGTGGCGGCTGCGATACGTGATGCACTCTGCGCTCGTGCATTCCCACGATTCTTCGATCACCGTTTCACCGGATGGCTTCGTCACCGTTTTCTGGACGTAGGTGAGCGGCTCCCGGCAGCAATAACACGGCTGCGGCTGTTGCCTCGGCTCGGCGGACATGCGGAAGGCAGTTTATCTCGGGTTCGGTGCGAGCGCGGATTACTTCCCAACGTGCGTGACTTTCCCCAGTCGCTGCGATCGGACATCGGGGGACTGGCCAAGAATGTGCCGACGCGAGGCCCGGTCTCGTCTTTGCATTTCACCGTCGTTACTGATGTCAAACACGACGCTCTTCAATCGCCGCGAGATCATCCGTCTGCTTGGCCTGTCGACGATCGCCGGCACCGTAGGGTGCGATCAGCCGTCCGCCGGCGTTGCAGCCGCTCACTGGCCTCAAGCCGCGTCTGGCAACGGATTCGTGCCGGACGTCGAGTTGCTGTTGACCGCGGCGCCGGACGAAGTGGCGGTGTTGCCGGGGGAACGGACGGGCGTATGGCGTTTCTCGGGTCGCGTGCTCAAGGGGCCGGCCGGCGCGCTGCAGTCGCTTCCTGGTTCGTACCTGGGTCCGGTGCTCCGCTTGCGGCGCGGCCAGAAGGTGCGCGTGCGCTTCGCGAACCAGTTGCCCGAGCCATCAATCATCCATTGGCACGGCCTCGACGTGCCCGAGCGTGCCGACGGCCATCCCCGGCTGGCGATCGGCGCAGGCAGCGAGTACGTCTATGAATTCGAGGTGACCAACCGCGCCGGAACCTACTGGTATCACCCGCACCCGCACATGCGCACCGGCCCCCAGGTCTATTACGGCATGGCCGGCCTGCTCCTGGTTCACGACGAAGAGGAAGAGCGGTTGGCTCTGCCTGCTGGAGAGTCCGAGTTGCTGTGCGTGCTCCAGGATCGCCAGTTCGATGCCCGCAACCAACTGGTCTACCAGGGCGGCAACATGATGGAAGCGATGAACGGCGTGCTCGGCGATCGCGTGCTGGTGAGCGGCCGCCCTCAGCCGACGACCGAGGTCGACGCGGCGTGGCACCGCGTGCGCCTGTTGAACGGCTCAAACGCGCGCATCTACAAGTTGGCGTGGAGCCGCGATCTGCCGATGATCGTGATTGGCGGTGACGGCGGACTGCTGGAAGCGCCGCTACGCCGGACCGCGTTGACGCTGGCGCCAGGGCAGCGTGCCGACGTGTTGCTGGATCTCACCGGCTTGTCGGCCGGCACCGAGGTGCATCTCGACAGCGAGCCGTTTGCCGAAGCCGACGCCAGCGTGGTCGGCATGATGGGAATGGGGGGCCGGGGAATGGGAAGCGGCTCGGCCGTGCCGAACGGCGCGCCGCTGCGCGCGATGACCCTGCGCGCGCGCGCACGGCGAGGTCCGTCGTACCGCGTGCCCGATCGATTGTCGACGTTTGACGCGGACTGGACGCTGCGCACCGACCTGCAAGTTCGTCGCGTGCCGCTGACGATGCAGCGCATGGCGTGGCTGCTTGGCGGACGCACGTTCGAGATGGGGGAGGTCGCTGCCGACGAGACTATTGCCGCGGGAGAGACGCGGGTTTGGGAGTTCGAGAACCGCGCGAACCCGATGGGCATGGAGGCCGCGCACCCCATTCACATTCACGGCCGCCAGTTCCGAGTGATCGAGCGCAGGGGCGGACGCGCCACCAACACCTTGCGGGCCGGCATTGTCGATGAAGGGTGGCGGGACGTCGTGCTGGTGCTACCTGGAGAAACCGTTCGCGTGCAGGTGCCATTCACACGGCATCCAGGGCTCTATCTCTACCACTGCCACATCCTCGAGCACGAGGACATGGGGATGATGCGGAACTTCAGAGTGACGTAGCCCTGCCGGCCCCGAGCGGGGAATCCTGGCGCTTCGTCGCCATGCGCGCCGCCAAGGTCTTCAACTCCGCTCCCGTCTCGCTGCGCCACGGCTGTTGCCTCCTGACGATCGACTCCGCCAGCGTCACCACCGCAATGGCGAGCGCGGGAATGGCGCCGGCGATCACGATCATCGCCACCCACGGATGCAGTCCGGCTTTGAAGACTGCAGACATCAACATCAGCCCAACATAGAGAATTGTTCCGGCTACCATCTGGCTGTTCCCTTCTTCACCAAGGTTCCTGTTTCAGGTTCGTCGTCGAATACCAGCAGCGACGCCGCGTTGACGTCGATGCGGCGGCCTGTCTGGATGTAGCGCGCCAGCACGGCTTCGATCGTGCGAAGGCCGGCAATGCATTCCACTTCGGCTCCAGTCAGCACGCGGATGCGCTTTGACAAGTCGATGCCGGCGGCCCGTCGCGCACGTCGAATGCGACGACGAAGATCGAGGTCCCGCATTCGGGCAATCACCAGCACCCGATTGCCGCCCTGGGCGGACTCGACCGCTGCGGCGAGTGCGCGCTGATTCGCCCCCACGATCACGACATCGACAGTCACCGTCATCGCGTGCGCTTCTGCTGGCGCTCGCGATTCACGAGCACTGGCCCGTCCAGCGTCCGGAGAAATGCTTCGAGCTGACGCCGCTCGTCGCGACTCAGGCGGAGCGGTGTGAGCTCGGTGTGGCCCGCCACTGCCTTTGGCGCCCGGTTGTAGTGATCGAGCACCTCGGCCAGGGTGGCGAACTGCCCGGCATGCATGAACGGCGCGCGTGCCGCGACGTTGCGCAGCGACGGCACCTTGAAGGCGCGTTCCAGCGTGTGGTCGTTGGTGACGAGATAGTCGAGCTCGGCACAGTTCGATCGCGCGTCACTCCACCGGCTCCTGCAGTTGAACTCGTCCTTCAGCACCGCCGCCGAGCCGGTCAATCTTCCATCGTCGGCCGGAAGCGTGGGGAGGGCAGGGACGCCGGTGTTGTGGAACTCGTTGTTCGTGAACAACGGGCCGTTGTGGCACTGGGTGCACCTGGCTTTGCCGATAAACAGTTTGAGGCCGGCGATTTCATTGTTCGAGAGGATGCCCTCCGCGGACTTGCCGGTGGTGACTGCATCGGCGTATCGATCAAACCGCGATGGTCCAAACTCGATCCGGCGCTCATACGCCGCGATGGCCTTGCCGATGTTGACGAACACCCCGGTGATGGCGTCGCGCTGCTGGTCGTTGAGGGCCCACCATTCCACCACTTCCGAGCGATCACCGTTCGGCCCCGCGAATTGAGGCACGCTGGAGAGATCAGGCAGTGCGCCAAACAGCTCCTCGTATTCGTTGCGATAGCTTTGTGCGATGACGCGCGCATACTCCGTGCGCGTCCCGCCGTGTTCGACCGCGCTTTCGAGCGGACCGAGCGCCTGCGCCCACAGGCTGTCTTTGCGTCCATCCCAGAACAGGAAGGGCGCCCTCGACGTGGCAGCGATCGGCATCGTCCGCCTGGTCGTCGTGCCGACGCCCTTGCCCAGGGCGATCCCGTCCTGGAAATCACGCTCGGCTTGATGGCATGTGCCGCAGGCCACCTTGCCGTTCGCGCTGAGAGCCTGGTCGAAGAAAAGGCGTTCGCCGAGGCGGGCCGCGCGCGGGTCGTCCGCAACGCGATTGGTTGGATCGGCCGGCAACGGCTCGAGTGCAGCAATCGACAGCGACTGCAGTTCCTCGAGCTGCGAGGCAGACCACAGCCCGCGGCCACCGGTCGCGGCACAGAGGACGGCGCCGCTTACCAGCAGCGCCGTCACGATTAGAAGACGATTCGCAGACATGGCACTCGCTCCCTTCGCTACAAACTGAGGTTGAAAGTGACCGTGTCTTCACCGCGAGCGGTGGCGATCGTGACCTTGAACTCCCACCAGCCGCCCATGTTGAAGCGCACGCCTTCGATCTCATAAGTGCCGGCGGCAACTGCTCGTGTCATCCGTGGCCGCGTCGGGAGACCATGACCGTGTTGCGGCATGCCGCCACCAATCGTCATCGCTGCGCCTTCCACCGGAAGGCCGCTGCTGTCGACGACGGTGATCCGCACCGATTGCAGGCGGCGCGGCTTCAGCGCCTCGGCCGGTTCGAGCGTGGCGGTGTAGAGTCGATTCGCGGAGGTGCGGGGGCCGAGGCCAAACTCCGTGATGGCGGGTCGCTTGGCTCCGGTGCCGAGCATCATGGTGGCGACGCTGCAGCCGGTCGTCAGGCAGGCGATCACCAACACCGCACCCGCCATTGATATCGCTCGCCGCCGCCCTGTTTTTTGATTACGCTGTGCCGTATTCATCTGACGCTCCCTTGTTGGCCGTCGGCGTGTATCGCCGCAACGGTTGTCAAGATAGCGAGGGCGGCAGGGCCGACGATTGAACCGGAAAGGCGAAGTTCTTGAATAAACCTGCTACCGACGGCCGCGACGCGCAGCCGCGGTGGGAATCGGCGCCGCATTGGTACTTGTGGGACGGGGGGTACCTGCTCGTTGGCCGCGGCCAGGGGATCGTTCCGCCGCACCAGCACCATGCCATCCAGGTCGTCATCGGCATCGACGGCGACATCGCCATTTCCGGCGAGGACGGGGACTGGCGCACGGGCCGCGGCGCAATCGTGCGACAGGACGTGGCGCACTCTTACAACCCGCAGGGCCGGCTCGGCGCCATGGTGTTCGTCGATCCGGAATCGACGGAAGGGGCCTGGCTACAGACCTCGGTGCGCGAAGACATCACCTTAGTGCCCGCGCCCCGGCTGGATCACTGCGTGGTGGAACTGCGCCGCTTCCTCGACGCGCCATTCGAGAGTCTTGGCGTTCGCGATCTCATCAAGCACTGCGTGCAGGCGATGTGCACTGGGGCGCCGCCGAGCCGAAGGCTCGATCCGCGAGTGACGAAGGTGTTGACGGCGATCCGCGCATCCGACGAGCTGCGGATGTCCATTGAAGAGGCCGCGGCGCTGGTGTTTCTGTCGCCGAGCCGGTTCGCCCATCTGTTCACGCAGCAGCTCGGATTGCCATTTCGCCGATACATGTTGTGGCGAAAGATGACGCGCGCAATGTTGATGATCGGCCGTGAGCAGACGATTGCGGCCGCGGCAGCTGCCGCGGATTTCGCCGACGCGGCGCACTTGACGCGGACTTTCTACCAGATGGTCGGGCTGCCACCCTCGGTGCTGATGCGAGGCCAGTTCTTCGAGATTCCTCCTCCGTTCGAATCGCCAGACGCACCGCCAAAGTCAGGTTAATCGCCGCCGGCAGCGCGTCGGTCTTGGCCTTCCGTACTCCAGCCATTCCAGTACGGCCGCGACAGACGGCAGTCGCCACCGCGCTGCAGTAGTTCCCGGGCCGACCTTTATGGAGTCACCACCCAGTTGGTTGACCATCGCAAAGCCATGTTCGTCCGTCACGTCATCCCCGATGAAGACAGGGGGCTTGGCGCGAAATGGCGATTCACGCATGAAGGCCCGTATTGCCAGGCCCTTGTCCCTGCCGGCCGGCGTCAACTCAACGATGCGTTTCCCGTGGTGCACAGAGTACTGATCTCCAAGCAGCGCTTGCGCCTTTCGGATTGCACGGTGGGCAGTGGCGGCCAGCTGCGGTGCGCGGCGATAGTGGAGAGCCAGGCACAGGCCTTTGTCCTCCAGCAATAACCTCGGGTGGCGTTCGACGGTAGCCCGGAGCGCATGGCGGGCTGCATCAAGAGCCTCCGGTGACACGCGATGCCGCGTGACGGTGCCGTCCGCTGAGCGCCGCTCGTGACCGTGCTGCCCGGCGATGGGTAAGCGACGTTTTGGAAAGAGCCGATCGGCGTCGGCGATCGACCGTCCCGTGATGAGCGCGACAGCTCCACCGGAAGATTGGTAGAGGGCTTCCACCAGCCCGGGCAGCGCCGGATCGAGTTTCACAGTGCCGGGCGTATCTGCCAGGTCGACCAGCGTACCGTCAATGTCGAGGAAGTATGCGAAACCCGTGACCGTCAGTGTCATGCGCTCTGATCGACCACGGACACCGGATCCGGCGGCGCGTCCCGATTGACGAGCCGATCCAGCAGCCGCCGCCGTTTGCGCATACCCGCGGCGTCGATCAACATGCGTCCCGCCCAGCGGAACACGTTGAACTCGGCCACCAGCCCGCGCATCAACCGCATCCTGGCGCGCTGTTCACGCTCAGGCATCTCGAGCGCGGCCCGCAGCGCCGCCGCACACTGGTCGGTGTCGTACGGATTGACGATGATGGCCTCGGCCAGTTCACGCGCCGCACCCGTGAACTGGCTCAACACCAGCACGCCGCGTTCGTCATCACGCGACGCCACGAATTCCTTCGCCACGAGGTTCATGCCGTCGTGCAGGCTGCTGACCATGCAGAGCTCGGCCGCTCGATAGTACTGGTGCACGGCGTCCGGCTCATGATGCGCGGACAGCAGGATGATGGCCGGTACGCTGCTGGCGCCGGCGAAGCGCGTGTTGATGCGATCAACCAGGGCACGAACCCGCGTCTGGTAGTGGTCGTACTCCTCGATGCCCCCGCGGGTCGGCGCGGCGATCTGAATGAACGTGAACCGGCCGACCCATTCGGGCCACTGTTCCAGCAGCCCTTCCACCGCGCGCAACCGCTCCTCGATGCCCTTGGTGTAATCGAACCGGTCGACGCCAACGCCAATCGCCTGATTCGCAGGCAGCCCGTGGCGGCGCCGCACCTCGGCCCGGCAGTCCGCGACGGGCGTGGCCGTCAGTTCTGGAGACAGCGGCCACTCGATCGAGATGGGATACCGCTTCACGGCGGTCAGTTCGCGCCGGTAGGAGACGCCGAACGTCTCGCGGTCGACGCGTGCCTCGAGTTGACGATCGACCGTGTCGACGAAGTTGTTGCAGTGAAACTGCGTGTGGAATCCGAGGATGCTGCTGCCCAACAGCCCGTCGAGCAGTTCCTCGCGCCATGGACAAATCGCGAAGGCCTCCGGATTCGGCCACGGAATGTGCCAAAACGTAATGATGGTCGCCGCGGGCAGCGCTTCGCGGACCATGCGCGGGAGCAGGGCGAGGTGATAGTCCTGAATCAGCACGATCGGATCCGGCGATGCGGCCTCCTTGATGACCGCGTCGGCGAAGATGCGGTTGACGCGCATGTACTGCGTCCAGTCCGATGTCCTGAACGTCGGGCGGACGTGAGCGATGTGACAGAGCGGCCACAAGCCCTCGTTCGCGAAACCGTAGTAGTAACCGGCCTCCTCCTCCTTGGTCAGCCAGACACGCCGCAGCCTGTAGCCAGGCCGGTCGGGCGGGACGTCAATGCGGTTGTGGCGATCGACGACCTCGCGATCGGCGGAGCCGCTGCCGTGAGCGATCCATGTTCCCGAGCATGTCCGCATGATCGGCTCGAGCGCGGTGACCAGGCCGCTGGCCGGACGCCTGACTTCGATCGCCCCGGCCTTGTGGATATGAATGTAGGGCTCGCGATTCGACACCACGATCACTTCCTGCCCGCGCAGCTCGTTGTGAAGCACCGCCCGCAGGGCTTCCGGCGACCAGGCGAAGTGATCTTCGTCGCGCGGCCGCCGCTCCGATTCGATGTCCCTGATCAGCTCGCGCAGGTCCCTGGCCAGCGGCCGGAACTCCGGCACGTCAGGTTGGTTCGCGGCGCGCAACAACCCTTCGCCGCGCATCAGCGCGCGCACGCCCTGTTCCCACCCGCGCCAGCTCAGTTGCGCGATCACGACGGTGATCAGCGACACGATCACACCCAGGCCCACGAACAACGCGAACACGTAGCGGCGCGTCTCCTCGCTGCGGCGGGTCACGAAGCTCATGTCGTGAAGCAGCACGAGGTCACCGGCGGTGCGGTCCTCGTGGACCAGGGTCCGCACCGACATCAACAGTGGCCCCTGGGCGCTCGGCAGGATGTGGCCTGGTTGGCCCGCGAACGCGCCCAGGTCGGCGCATCGCACATCGTCGGGCAGCGTGCCGGCCGAGAGCGGCATCGCAAGCGGCGACTCGCAGAAGGCCACGCCGTAGACGCGTTCGTCCTCGGTGATGCGGGTCAGCGCCTGGACGACCCGGGCGGTGTCGCCGGAACGAATTGAATTGGCAATCGGCTCGCGAACCGTATTCGCAATCAGGCTGGCGCGGATGTCGAGATCGCGCATGAACCAACGCACGGTGAGTCCGTCCACGAGCGGCAACACCGCGTAGGCGAACGCTGCCAGGACGAGCAGCAACGGGAGGATGAATCGGAGGGAAAGGCGCACGGCGGTCTATGACCTACACGATCAGGCCCTTCCTGACTGCATACAGGACGATCTCCGCGGTGTTGTGGAGATTGAGCTTCTGCATCAGGTTGCCGCGATGCGTTTCAACGGTTGAGAGGCCCAGCGTGAGGAGCGCGGCGACCTCCTTGTTCGAGCGTCCTTCGGCCAGCAGTTGCAGCACTTCCTTTTCGCGATCGGTCAGGAGATGGTACGAATCGGTCAGTCCTCGCTGCTGCAACTGGCGAACGTAGTCCTCGACGAGGACGGCGGCCACGGCTGGACTGAAGAACGGCTTTCCCGATGCCACTGCGCGAACGGCGGGAATCAGGTCTTCGTCGGTGGCGCTCTTGAGGAGGTAGGCGCGGGCGCCGGCGGCCAGGGCGCGCATGATGTACGACTCGTCGCCGTGAACGCTGAGAATGATCACGCCGGGCGGGCGCTCCATCTTCTGCGCGCGCGCGGCGACCTCGATCCCGCTGAGTTTCGGCATCGAGATGTCCAGGATCAACAGATCTGGATGTTGCTCTTCACACAGCCTGATGGCGTCGAGGCCGTCAGCGGCCTCTGCGACAACGCTGATCCCGGCGGCCTCGAGCAATCCCCGCAAGCCTCGCCGCACGATGCTGTGATCGTCAGCGAGCAGTACTCGCACGCAGCGCCTCCCCATTTCGGTCCACGCCGGTCGCGGTCCTCACCACGGATCCAGCGTACGACATCGTCCTGAGGGTTGAGCATCCCGTAAAGACCGGAGATTGGCGGGTTGATTTCGTGAGCGGCACGGATGAGCCGCGTCGTCTCAACAGGCGTCGACCGCGGACGGTCATCCGGCAGCGCTGGCAAGCGGCGCCTCCGCAACCGGTGCCGGGAGAGGCAGCTTCACTGCGACCGTGGTGCCACGCGCGCCATCGCGCGAAATGATGACGGCGCCTTGCAGCTCCTTGACCCGTTCGTCGACTCCGATCAGGCCGAGACCCCTTCCGCGATGCGCCTGATTGAGGCCGACGCCATCGTCGCGCACCAGCAGCTGGAGTTCGCGTTCCCTCGTCTTCACGTCGATGGTGATGTGATGCGCGTCGGCGTGGCGCACACAATTGGTCAGGGCCTCCTGCACCACCCGGTAGACGCATGTTCGATGGCTTTCGGGCAGGTGTTCGAAGTCGCCAGCCATCTTGAGGTCGACGGTGATCGGATACCGGGAGGCGAAATCGCGCACATGCCACTCCAGCGCCGCCTGCAGGCCCAAATCGTCGAGCATGCTTGGCCGCAACCCGAGCGCCAGGCTGCGGACAGTCAGGAATATCTCGTCGACAAGTCCCTTGCAGTCGCTGACCACGGATGCTACGGCCGGACTCAAACGCTCGATGCGGCCCAGTTCCATTCTCAGTCCGGTCAGCACCTGGGCCACGTGATCGTGCAGCTCTCGAGAGAGGTGCTTGCGCTCCTGTTCCTGCGCGTTGACGAGTTGTTGGGAGAGCTTGCGCATCTGGTGCTCGGCCCGATCCGATTCCTTCTCGAGCACGCGCAGGCGCCACACCACGACGATGGATACTGCCAGGCCGAGGAGAGTGGTCTGCCACAGTCTGCGGCGCAGCTCGTCGCGCACGGCATTCTGCCGGCGGGCGACTTCCTGCTGCTGCGCCACCAGGTTGTCGTTGTTGAGCTGCTCGATCTCGCGCGCGATGGCGAGCGCCGCCTCTCGGCGGGGGACCACTTCGCGACGGAGGAAGCTGGCGCTATGGATGATCTTCTCGGACGTCGTCCAGTCGAACAACGGCTCGAACGCCTGCCAGTACTCGTCGAGCTTCGATTCGAGGCTGGCGATCTGGGTGTCGTGGTCGATCAGCGTCTTCAACTCGTCGAGCGTGGCCAGGTTGGTGCGGCGAAACTCGGCGATCTGCTGCCGGTATTCAGGCGCGCGCTCGCGTGCGATATCGAGGAGGTAATCGCGAACGAAAATACCGGACAGGTTGACGTCGGACCGCAGCCGGCGCAGGCTTTCTTCGACGCGCCGATGGTGACTGTTGAGCTCATCGAGCTGGACGTAGATGTCCTGGGTGGTCCGCCCGGAGGCGACCATCGACGCGGCCATCAGCACCACGAGGCTGCCAAGGCCAAGCGCGGCGACCAGCCACGTTCTTAGCCGCATTCTCTCGTCACCTTTCCAGCCTACGACATCCACCCCAGCGCTGAGCATCCTGTAAACACCGGAGGCGCGCCCGCGCTCCCCCGTAAAGTCCGGCCTTCTCCCTTATTCACCCGATGGTTCGCGCGGTCGTGCGGCGGAATACTCGAAACATGGAGGCGCGGCTCGGCTGGAGCGCGTCTCTGACATGGGCGGCACACAGCGCCGGGCCCGTCGACGCTACTTCGGTCGACGCATCCGGCGGCCTGCTGTGTCGCCCGCCAACCTTCGCGTGGAGGCGTCATGTCGACCCGGCTGGCAGAGGAGTGGGGCATCCCCATCGTCGCCCTTGCCCTCTTGTTCCTCGCGCTAGTCGGCCTCACGCACCTGCTGCTGCACTGGTGGGTTCGCCGGCAGTCCCGCCGCTATGAAGCTGGAGCGCGCTGGCTGCCGATCGAGGAAGCGCGCTGGCGGCGATGGCTCACCCGGACTGTCGACGAGATGCTCGCGCCCATCGCCACGTTGGTGTGGATCCACGGCGTCTCGTTTGTACTCGATCTCGCCGTTCGCGACGCCATGCCGGCCGCGCTCAGGGCAACCGCCTTGGACGGCCTCGGCTGGGCGTACGCTGTCAGCGTTCTGTGCGCGTTGTTCTGGCTGCTGTGGCGGATCGGCGCCATCATTGAGTTGTTCCTGCTCTCACTGTCGGCACGGGCCCAGACATCGTGGGACGACCTGCTGTTGCCGCTTGCCGGCAAGTCCATCCGGCGCGCGCTGCCACTCCTGGCCCTGATCCTCGGCGCACCGGCACTGTCCGTATCCCCGGCGCTCGCCGAGGTAGTACGGAATGCCTCGAGCCTGTTGCTGATCGGCGTGGTCGCGTTCATTCTCTTTCAGGTCGTCGATATGGCCGCGGCGTACGTGCTCAAGCAGTACCGTCTGGATGTCGCCGACAACCTCCAGGCGCGCGCCATTCACACCCAGGTGATGGTGCTCAAGAAGGTCGCGTTGACCGTGATCGGCGTGTTCACGCTGGCGTCGATGTTGATGGTCTTCGAATCGGTCCGGCAGTTTGGCGCCAGCATCCTTGCGTCGGCGGGCGTCGCGGGCATTGTCGTAGGGCTCGCGGCCCAGCGCAGCATCGCGACGCTACTGGCGGGGTTCCAGATCGCATTGACGCAGCCGATCCGTGTCGACGACGTCGTGATCGTCGAGAACGAGTGGGGCCGGGTCGAGGACATCACGCTGACTTATGTAGTGGTACGCATCTGGGACCAGCGCCGCCTGATCGTGCCAATGACGCACTTCATCGAGCGGCCGTTCCAGAACTGGACGCGATCATCGTCCGAGATCCTTTGCGCGGTCACCTTGTATCTCGATTATTCGGTGCCGGTCGCGACGCTGCGCCGGGAGCTCACGCGGATCCTGCAGCAATCTCGATACTGGGACGGGCGGGTCAATGCGTTGCAGGTCACTGACACGCGGGAGCACACCGTCGAGATCCGCGCGCTGGCCAGCGCCGCCGATGCATCGCTGGCGTGGGAACTCCGCTGTGAGGTCAGGGAGCAGCTCATTGCGCTGGTGCAGCGCGACTATCCGGACAGCCTGCCACGCATCCGCGCGACCTTCGCAGCCGACCGACGGAGCGTGCGTCGGCGGCGATGTCCCCGGGCGAAAGGATCGCGTGACATGGAAACCATCCTGGCGAGTGTCGACGCTGCGCGCCTGGATCACCCGGGTTGGCAATCGCAGGCCGCGCTCGGCGCGCCACAGCGGCTGCGGTGGCGCTACGTGGCCGCGGCCGCGATGGTGGCATTGGCCGCCGTTGCAGTCGCCGGTGATCGCTGGCTGCGCGTGACCAGACTTCGATCCGGGTTCTGATCGTGAGTGTCGCCGCGCTGGCCGGCGTGGCACTTGCCGCCGCATTCCGACACAGGCAGCGAGCTCCAGCGCGCACTCGCCGCAGTCAGTGGCGGGGCAAGCCGTTGAATCGCGATTTCCTGAGCGTGCTCGCCCACGAGTTGCGCACGCCGCTCAACGCCAT
>DATMJU010000281.1:0-2467 GCA_035553795.1 Vicinamibacterales bacterium | reverse complement strand
TGCAGCGGCAGCAACGCCTCGGCGAACTTCTCCTGCTTTTCGAGCCGCGCGGCGACTTCGCGAAACTCCCGCAGCGCCGTCGCCGTGTCGCCCATCTCGGAGGCGAGCTGGCCGGCGCGCAGCCGCGCGTCGAGGTCGTCCGGGTCAAGCGTGCCGAGGCGAATCGCGACTTCGGCGGCGCCCTTCTTGTCGCCGCGCGCCTTACGCCGTTCCGCGACCTGCAGGAAGAACTGCTTCGCGTCGGCAAGCGTGCCCTGCCGCGCCGCCAACTCGCCGGACTGCAGCAGCGCGTATTCGTGGTCGGGCTTGAGCTTGAGGATCTTCTTGAAGAGCGCCAGGGCCTTTGGATAAAAGCCCTCTTCGGCGAGGTGGTCGGCGATGCGCGTGTACTGTTCGAGGCCCTTTTCGAGCTTGTTCGCGCGCACGAACAGATCGCCGAGGGTGTTGGCGCTGTTCCAGTCGCGGGGCTGGGACTCGACGACCTTGACGTACTCAGCGATGGCGGCGTCGACCTTGCCGAGTTTCAAGGCCTTTTCCGCCGCCTTTAGCGCGGCTTCACGATCGAACGGCGGCACGGTGTCGACTCTTAATCAATGGTATCAAACAGGGTCGCGGGTCTGAATGACCGCCGGTGCTGTGGCGAGTAGCCAAACCGTGCAACGGCCGAGAGATGGTCGGCGGTTGCATAACCCTTATGTCGGTCGAAGCCGTACCGAGGGTCAGCGTCGTGCAACACCTGCATCAATCGATCCCGCGTCACCTTGGCCACAATTGACGCCGCGGCGATGGCAGAGGCCCGGCGATCGCCGCCAATGACGCCCCGTTGGGCCATCGGCAATGACGGAATTCGAAACGCATCTACCAAAACTGCATCCGGCAGCGGCGCGAGCGAGAGCACGGCGCGGCGCATGGCCTGGAGCGTCGCCTGGTGGATGTTGATGCGATCGATCTCGTCCGGATCAACGGACACGACCGACCACGCGATACATTTACGGCTGATTTCGTCGTAGAGGCGCTCGCGTTGCGCGAGCGTGCAGGTTTTGGAATCGGCGAGGCCGTCAATGCGGCGATCGGGATGGAGGATCACGGCGCCGGCCATCACCGGCCCGGCAAGGCAGCCGCGTCCCACTTCATCCACCCCAGCCACCGCCACGAAGCCGTAGCGGTGGAGGCTGTTTTCGATATTCTTGCGCGCGGACACCTTACGCATCAGGACTCCCGCCGCGCGCAGTGCACATCGTGCACATTGTGCACAACGTGCACCTCGTGCACTAGTTGGTCGTCTTCTTGACTTCCTTCATGCGTGCGGCCTTGCCCTTCAGGTCGCGCAGGAAGTACAGCTTGGCGCGGCGCACCTTCGCCGAACGCACCACTTCGACCTTCGAGATGGTCGGCGAGTGCATCGGGAAAATGCGCTCGACGCCCTGGCTGAAGGACACCTTGCGCACGGTGAAGGTCGCGCGGTTGCCGCCATTGTGCAACCCGATCACGATTCCTACGAAGATCTGGATGCGCTCCTTGTCGCCTTCCTTGACGCGGACGTGCACCTTGACCGTATCGCCGGACTTGATGCGCGGCCGCTCGGCCAGTTGCGTCTTCTCTACCAACTGCATCGCATTCATGACTTGCTCCTGTTGGCCTGTGGGCCCGTTCGCCCCTCGGCCTGTTTTAACCACTCTCGTTCGTCGGTGTCGAGCGTCGCGCCGGCCAGCAGGTCCGGCCGCCGTTCGACCGTTCGCTGCAACGCCGTCTCGCGCCGCCATCGCCGAATCTCGCCGTGATGCCCCGACAACAGCACGTCGGGCACCTTGCGGCCGTCGAACTCCGCCGGCCGCGTGTAATGCGGATAGTCCAGCAACCCTCGCGTGAACGAATCCGCTTCCACCGACTGGTCGTCGCCGACCACGCCGGGCACCAGCCTCGCAACCGCGTCGATTACCGCCAGCGCCGGCACTTCGCCGCCCGACAGCACGTAATCGCCGATCGAAATCTCCTCGGTCGCCAGCGCCTCCCGCACCCGCTCGTCGATACCTTCGTATCGCCCGCACAGGAGCACGAGGTGCTTTACCGCCGCCAGCCGCCGCGCGCCTGCTTGCGTGAAGCGCTCGCCTGCCGGCGTCAGCATCGCCACGACTTCCGGCGTTCCCCGCGTCGCGCGAATCGCGCTCAACGCGGCGAAGAACGGCTCGGGCTTCATCACCATGCCCGGTCCGCCGCCGAACGGCACATCGTCCACGACGTGATGCTTGTCCGTCGTGAAGTCACGGAGGTTGTGGACCACGATGTCCAGCAACCCTGCCGTCTTCGCGCGCCCGACGACTCCCTCGGCCAGGCCCGCGTCGATCATCTTCGGGAAGATGGTGATGACGTCGATCTTCACGTCACACCCGGCCTTCCCTGCTCAACGCCATTCGCCGTTGAGTTCCAGCAGACCGTCGGGCGCGCGAAGACGGCAGGGTTGCTGGAC
>DATMJU010000280.1:0-2025 GCA_035553795.1 Vicinamibacterales bacterium | reverse complement strand
CATCTCGGCCTGACCCCACGGGTCTTTCGGCACCAGTGGCGGGTTCGGATAAACCGCATCGACGTATTCGTTGATGACGTTCGACTCGTAGATCGCGCGGCCCTTGTGGACGAGCGCAGGCACGAGACCAGTCGGGCTGATCTTCAGATACTCCGGGTTCTTCTGATCCATCAGGCCGAGGTTCAGCCACTTGATCTTGAACGGCAGGCCCTTCTCGATCAGGCACAATTTCACCCGGCGCGGGCTCGGTGTCCCTGCGCCGTCATAAAGAACGATATCCGTCATCGCCACCCCTTCCTGCTTCACTCTGCCGCGACGGCCTTGCCGCCGGCGGGCATGTCGTATCCCGCCATCACCTTGTCGATCAGGCTGTTGAACTCGGCCCAGTTGGTCTCGCGGTAAGAATGGTTCCGGATGATGAAGGACGCACCTGCGTAGAACTTCTCATACTGCTGATGACGGCCGGCGAATTCCGAGCCGACCAGATCCCAGGCGAGCTTGAACAGCTTCATGCGGGTGACCGAATCCGCCTGCGGCGTCTGCCAGTAAGTTTCGAACTGCTTCTTCAGGAACGGATCGTCCATCACCGAGATGTCCGCCGGCATCTGGAACACGCCGCCGCCGCAGAGCGTGCGCAGCTCGTCGATGAACATCGTGTAGTTCTGCGTGCACCATTCCAGCGCGGCGTACATGTAGCGCCGGTTGAAACAGACATAACCCTCGGGCCAGCTTTCGAAGGCGTTGATCTGGCCGTTGACCATGCCGCCGATCTGCGCCTCGATCGCCGACATCTTGCCGAGCGTCTCGCGCACCGCGGGCACCTGATCGGCACCGGTCGCGTTGGCGATCCGGCTGCAAAGCCCGAGTAGGAGCTTCATCTTCGACCAATAGCGCACGTTCGACTGGTGATTGCCGAAGCAATGGCTCGGCGTCTTGATGTAGACGTCGCGCGAGAGCAGCGCGTCGTCGTGGACGAACACCTTCTCCCACGGCACCTTCACCTCGTCGCACATCACCATGCTGTCGCTCTCGTCGTAGCGCCAGGCGAGCGGCGAATCGAACTCCGAGGTCAGGCCGACGGACGCGGGCTTGCGCGACCACAGCGACAGGCCCTTGGCGTTGCACGGCACCGCGCAGGTGATCGCCTCCTTCTTCTGATCCGGCGCGAGCGGGATGACGTTGCCGATCCAAATCTCGTTGGCGTAGAGCGCGCCGGTCGCCAGCATCTTCATGCCGGAGATGACGAGGCCGTCGTCCTCCTCGCGAATGACGCGCAGCGTCGGCAACGGGATGTTCTTCTTCTGATAGAATTCGGGATTGCGCGCGGCTTGCGGCGGCACCACCGCGTAGACGACGTAAGTGTCGTTATCGCGGATGGTCTTGTAGTAGTTCACGAGGTTGTCCGCGTAGGCATGCGGCGCCGGCAATGCATCCGGCTTCATCGCCATGCCGGTGACGAAGGATGCCACGTGGTCCGGCGAGCGGCCGAACATGCCGAACGTGTAGTCGGCGATCATACGATGGCCGTTCGAACGGCGCTGCAAATCCTCGCGGGTCTTCGGCATGAGGTAGTAGATCGAATGCCGCGCGCCATTTTCCTCGTAGGTCATGGTGTCGCGGTGCGCCGGATCGGCCTTGAGGTCGTAGATGCCGGCGACGGTTTTCGCAGCCTCGCGGAACGCGGGATGCGTGGTGACGTCGTCCACGCGCTCACCGCCGACATAAACCACACGGCCGTCCCTCAGCGTTTCCAGGTGCTCTTTGCCAGTACGCAGCATGGGTCGTCCCTTTCCTATAGATCGGCGGCACGCGAACGCGATCGGCCGCCGAATTGCCGGTCGATCCAGTCGAGCGTCGCTTGGGTATTACGGATGAACTTGGCGTTGAAGTTGGCGACCGCGCGGTATTCCTCGCGTCCGACGCCCTCGAACAACCGGTCGTTGACGTTGCAGATGAACTCGAAGGCTTGCAGCAGACGCTTCTTCCCAACGGGCGTGAGGCGCACCAGCACGCCGCGCTTGTCCT
>DATMJU010000279.1:0-12893 GCA_035553795.1 Vicinamibacterales bacterium | reverse complement strand
TAGCTGCCCATGGCAGCGAAGGCGGGGCTCAGGATCGCGTGGCGGGCATCATTGCGGCCACGCGCAAGGCGATGGGTGGCGAAGACAAGATCACCGGCCTCAAGACGCTGACCGCGGAAGGTCCGTTCCGCCGGATGATGGGCGGCCGCGACATGGAAGGCATCGTCACCGTCTCGATCGCCCGGCCGGACAAGATGCACCGCGTCGAAGACATGGCGATGGGCGGCATGGTGGGCGGCCCAACGATCGAACGGACGATGGTGCTCAACGGCACGACATCGTGGGAAGACTCGCAGAACCGCGGCGGCATGGGCGGCGGCATGCGCATCATGATCAACAGCGGCCCCGGCCCCGGCGGCCCCGGCGGCGCCGCCCTCACGCAGGAACAGATCGACGAAGCGCGCACGCGTCGCATGCGCGTGCAGATGCAGCGCCTGAGCGCGGCGCTGTTTGCCGATGCGGGCCTGCCGTGGGTTGATGCCGGCGTCGCGGAATCACCGGACGGCAAGGCCGACATTCTCGAGGCGAAGGAAGAGACCGGCCGCACGCTGCGCCTCTTCATCGATCAGGGCACCAAGCTCCCCCTGATGGTGCAGTACCAGGATCCGAAGCCGCGCATCATGATCAACAACGGTGGCCCTGGTGGTCCCGGCCGTGGACCTGGTGGACCTGGTCGTGGCCCTGGCGGTCCCGGTGCCCAGATGACCCCCGAGCAAATGAAGGAGCGTCTCGCCGAGATGCAGCGCACCCCTCCCGAGATGGGCACCTACGCGTATCACCTGAGCGACTTCAAGAAGGTTGATGGCGTGATGCTGCCCCACAAGATCGAAACCTCCCTCGACGGCGAGCCGAACGAGGAATGGACCATCGAGAAGTACAAGGTCAACGCCCAGTTGAAGGCGGACCTCTGGCAGAAGAAGTAGTCAGCAGTCCAGAGTTGACAGTTAAGAGTTGCAGTTGGCAGTTGGCAGTTCAGTTGGCAGTTGGGCAGTCCGGATCGGAAGCGTCATGAATCGAATCGTGGGTCAGTTGATTGTCATCGGCGCGATCGTCGCGGGTTTCGCGACGATCGCGTCGGGGCAGGCGGTGCAGGGAACCGGCGTCGGGTCGACGCTGCGCGTGACGGTGCTCGATCAAACCGAAGCGGCGCTGATCATCGCGCAGGTGACGGTGGTCGGCGCCAACGGCGTTGAGCAGACGGCGCCGGTGGATGATCGCGGCGTTGCGGTGTTCGAGAACCTGAATCCCGGCACCTACCAGGTGAAAGCGGCCGCCGAAAGCTTCCGCCCGCTTGCCACGCCGTTCAACGTGCGGCGCGGCGAGAATCGCACCACGCTGCGCCTCGCCCTCGCCTCCATCGAGCAGTCGGTGGTGGTGGAGGATCAGAGCGCCGCCGATCGCCGCGACAACGGCTTCACGCAGACGTTGTCGCAGGATCAGATCGATGCGCTGCCGGACGATCCCGATGAGATGGCTGAAGAGCTGATGCGCATGGCCGGCCCGGGCGCGCAGATCTTCGTCAACGGCTTCCGTGGCGGGCGTCTGCCGCCGAAGGATCAGATCCAGCAGATCCGCTTTCACACCAACTCGTTCTCGTCGGAGTACCACGAGGCCGGCATGGTGCGGGTCGAGGTCATCACCAAGCCCGGCATGGGCGGATGGCGGGGCATGACCAACTTCGGCTTCCGCGATGAGTCCCTGAACGCGAAGAATCATTTCGCGGACACGAAGGGCGCGGAGCAGATGCGCCGCTACATGTTGAACTTCTCGGGCCCGATCGCCAAGGGGAAGACGAGCTTGTCGGTCTCATTCGACGGCAACAGCTCCTACGATTCGCGCACCATCAACGCGGTGTCGCCGTCGGGCGCTCCCGTCACCGCCCTGGCGGAGACGCCGACCGATGCGATGAATTTCAATGCCCGCGTCGAACACCTGCTCGGCGGCACCAGCCAGTTGCAGCTCGAGTACTCACGCCGCCAGAACGATCGCACCAACATCGGCGTCGGCGATTTCGATCTTCCCGAGCGCGCCTACGCCACCGACAACAGCACGGACACGTTCCGCGCGCGCCAGACCGGCGTCATCAACAAGAAGGTGTTCAGCGAGTTCCGTTTCTCGCTGATCAACTCGATGCTGTCCACGACCTCCGCGTCGAGCGCGCCGACGATTCGCGTCAACGAAGCGTTCAATGCGGGAGGCGCCGGCCAGGTGGGCGATCGCCGGGCTCGCGAGATCGAGATCGCGCAGAACTTCGACTTCTCGATCGGCCGCAAGCATTCGATGCGCGCCGGAGTGCTCCTCGAAGCCGGCTGGTGGGACAGCAACACGCGTTCGAACGCGTTCGGCACCTACACCTTCACGAGCCTGGCGGCGTACCAGGCCGGCTTGCCGGCCACCTACACGATTCGCACCGGCGACCCGGTCGTCGATTACCACCAGGTGAAGGCCGGATGGTTTATCCAGGACGACTTCCGGCCGGCGAAGACGCTGCAGATGAGCGTCGGCGTGCGCCAGGAGATCCAGACCCAGGTCAGCTCGCGATGGAACTTTGCGCCGCGCGCCGCGTTTACGTGGAACGCGACCAAGACGACGACCGTGCGCGGCGGCTACGGCATTTTCTATGACTGGTTTGATTCGTCGCTCTACGAGCAGACGATCCGCGTCGACGGCACCCGCCAGGTCGACGTGGTCGTGCAGAATCCATCGTTCCCCGTGACGGATGTGAGCGGCACGCGCCTGCCCGCCAGCGTGATCCGGTCGGCGTCGCTCGACCAACCCATCATCCAGCAGGCATCGATCGGCCTCGAGAAGCCGCTCACGGGCTGGGCCGACTTCCGCACGGACTACATGTGGACGCGCGGCAGCAATGCGCTGCGATCGGTAAACGTCAACGCGCCGGTGAACGGCGTGCGCCCGGATCCCACGGTCGGCAACATCACCGAGATTCAGTCGTCCGGCAAGCGCGCGTCCGATCGCGTCAGCGTGTCGCTCAACGCGCGCTACGCTCCGCGCCGCATCCTCGGCATGGTGACGTATCAGTACAGTAACTCGCGCAACTTCGCCGACTTCCCGACGGCGTTGCCGTCCAACAGCCTCGATCCGGATGCGGACTGGGGCCCGTCGGCGCAGGACGTGCGGCACCGCGTCTTCTTCAACTTCAACGCGCCACTCGGCAACGGCGTGCGCGTCAGCATGAACGTGCAGGGCTCGTCGGCGCTGCCGTACACGATCACCACCGGTCTTGATGGCAACGGTGACACCGTGTTCAACGACCGCCCGGAAGGCGTTGGCCGCAACAGCGCGCGCGGTTCGGCGCAGTGGTCCACCAACATGCGGATCAACAAGTCGATCGGCCTGGGCGGCGCCCGGTCAGGGCCGCCGAACATGCCGATGCCTCCGCCGCCTCCGACCGGTGGCGCCATGAATCAGCGCGTCGGCGGCGGCGGCATGGGGCCCGGCGGCGGTGGTGGCGATGGGCCGCAGATGGTGGTCATGGAAGCCAACAACCAGAAGTACCAGTTGAACCTGTTCCTCAACATCCAGAACGCGTTCAACAACGTGAACTACAACGCCTACGTCGGCAACCAACTGTCGTCGTTCTTCGGCATGCCGACGTCCGCACAGGCGCCGCGCCGCGTCGAAGTCGGCTTCTCGCTCGGCTTCTAGCGCCTCGCACGATTCTTCCTCGGGAACCTTCGAGCTCACGGGCAACCGTGAGCTCTCTTTTTTTTTCAGCGGGACGGAGACGTGGTGCAGGCCCGCTGTGTACACTGCTGGAGTGACTGGTCCCTCCGTCATCGTTGTTGGCGCCGGCATCGTCGGTTGCACCGTCGCATACGAGCTGGCAAGGTCCGGTGCGCGGGTCCAGGTCCTCGAGCCGCGCATGCCCGGCCAGGGCGCGACGCGCGCGTCCGCGGGAATCCTCGCGCCGTTCATTGAAGGGCACGGCTCGAAGCTGTTGCGCGATCTTGGCAAGCGCAGCCTCGATCTCTACGAACCGTTCATGTCGAGGCTGCGCGATGACAGCCGGCATGACCTGATCTACACGCGCAACGGCACCTTCGAGCTCGCGTTCTCGGACGATGACGCGAAGCGCCTGCGTGGGTTGTCGGACTGGCTCGCCACGCAGCAGATCGAGTCGCGATGGATCGAGCCGTCCGGATTTGCTGAGTTCGAGCCGCTCGCCTCTGGCAAGGCTCTGGGAGCGTTGCTGATTCCGGTGCACGGGTTCGTCGGCGTCACGTCACTGACCCTCGCTGCGGCGGCCGCCGCGGAAACGTTCGGCGCACACTTCAGCATCGCATCGGGGGCGATCCGCATCTTCTCCATGGCAGGCGGCCGCGTCGGCGTGCATACCGCTGAGGTCACGCTCGCCGCCGATCGCGTGGTGCTCGCCGCCGGCAGTTGGTCGTCGCAGATCACCGTCGACGGCGCCGCCACCGTGCCGGTCAAACCCATCCGCGGCCAGCTCCTGCAACTTCAGGCCGAGGCCGGATCCATTCACCGCGTGATCTGGGGACCAGATGGTTACCTCGTCCCGTGGCCCGACGGATCAGTGCTGGTCGGATCGACTGTCGAGGACGTTGGCTTCGACGAGGCGCACACGCCCGAAGCCGTCGAGCGCCTGCGTGCGGCGGCGGCGTCGCTCATTCCGAGCCTTGCCGGTGCGGAGATGAGCAGCGTGCGCACCGGGCTTCGCCCGAAAGGCCCGGATGACGTGCCGATACTTGGAAAGTCCCGGGCGGTTCCAGGCCTGATCTACGCGACGGCGCACTACCGCAACGGCGTGCTGTTCATGCCGCTGACGGCGGAGCTGGTCCGCGACCTGGTCTTTGACAGGGAAGACGACCCGGCCCTGCGCGACCTCGACCCGGCGCGATTTGGTGGCCTATAACCTGTCCCGGAGGTAACATCCACCCTGCATGGCGCTGCTGACTCCGGAAGAGATCACCGAACGCCTCAAGGGCCTCGAAGGCTGGTCGCTGGACGGCAAGACGATCAAGCGAGAGTTCACCTTCCAGGATTTTCCAGAGGCCGTCCTGTTTGTCAGCGCGCTGGTCCCCGGCGCCGAAGACGCCGACCACCACCCCGACATCGAGATTCACTACAAGCGCGTGACGCTCAGCTACACCACGCACGACGAAGGCGGCTTGACACAGAAGGACGCCGACGGCGCAGCGATGGCGAATGCGATCGCCGCCAACCTGCCGCATCTCGAAGAATTTGGTGACGGCTAGCCCAGGACCCAACACCCAAGACCCATGAAGCTCAAGAAGCTGTACTCGTCGCGCGAGGTCGCCCAGCTGACGGGACTGACGGCGCGGCAGCTTCAGTGGTGGGCGAAGGCGGGGCTGTTTCCACCGGCGGTCGAATCACACAAGACGGAAGCGGGCGGGTTCACGGAACGCCGTTACACCCCGATCGAACTCCTGGAGCTTATGGTGCTGGCGGACCTTCGCCGCAAGGGCTTCACGGTCGCGCGCATCCGCAAGCTGTTGGAAGTCCTGAAGACCCGCTTCAAGACCCGCCTCTACGATGCGATCGAAGGCGGCGGCTCGGTGACGCTGTTCATCGACGGTGAGAACATCTACGCCCGCAACGCGGACGGCGATCTCTTCAGCATCCTCGACAACGCCGCCCAGCCGCTGATGATGATGGGCGAGGACATCAAGCTCCGTCAGCTCATCGCGCGCGAACGACCGGTACGTCGACGCGCGAAGGGTACTGCGGCGTCCGATAAACGCGGTGCGTCGCAGCCTTGAAGTCGCTCTCGTTGGCCTCGAAGATATTCGGCACGAACGTCTGAGGGTTCCGGTCGATGATCGGGAACCACGTGCTCTGCACCTGCACCATGATGCGGTGCCCCTTCTTGAACGTGTAGTTCTGCGTGTGCAGGCTCCAGGTGTATTCGAGCACCTTGTTGGGTTCGATCGCCTTCGGCGTCTCGAAGCTCTCACGATACCGGCCTCGGAACACCTCGTTGGACACCATTAACTGAAAGCCGGCGAGGTTCCAGTTCGACGGGTTGTCCTCGGGATAGACGTCGATCAGCTTCACGATCCAGTCCGCGTCGCTGCCGGTGGTTGATGCGAACAGGTGCGCCTTGATCTCGCCGGCGATCGTGACATCTTCGGTGAGCGGCGCGGTCTCCCAACTCAGGACATCAGCCCGATCGTCGACGAAGCGCTGGTCCTCGACGAGCCAGGTGGACCACTTCGATCCTCCAGGGAAATACGTCGCCTGGATTGGCCGCTGGCGATACGGCACCGGATGCGCGGGATCGGAAACGAATTCATCAAATCCCTGGTCCCCGATCGCTGATCCCTGATCCCCGATCCCTGATCCCTGATCCCCGAGGCGCAGCTCCTCTCGCGCGCCGAAATGCAACGCGCGCGTCTCCGTCTGCTTCGTCGGCGGCCACTGATCCCATCGCCGCCACTCATTCGCTCCCGGCTCGAACGTCAGCGCCTGGGGGAAATCCCTCGCGCCCTTGTCCTTCAGGTAATACGCGAAGAACGGCGCCTGGACCTTCTCACGGAAGTATTCGGACGTGTTGCTCCCGAAGGGAATGGCGCCGAGCGAATCGCCCGTTCCGTTGGCCCACCCGCCATGACGCCACGGTCCGACGACCAGGTAGTTGATGCCCTGCGTGTCGTGCCTCTCGAGCGCGTTGTAGATCGCGATCGGACCGTAGAAATCTTCCTGGTCCCACCACCCCGCGACGTTCAGCGTCGGTACCTTGACGCTGTTCAGATGCGGAATCATCGTCTGGCGCTTCCAGAAATCGTCGTAATCAGGATGCGCGACGTAGTCGTTCCACGTCGGGATCTTGCCCTTCAGATACTTCTCGTTGATGTTCTTGAGCGGGCCGAGGCTCAGGTACCAGTCGAACGTGTCGTAGCGATCGAACGAGAATTGCTGCACGTCCTTGCCGCTCTCCATCATCGCGGCGTACTCGAAGCCGTAGCTCAGCCTGAACGCGCCGTTGTGGTGGAAGTCGTCGCCGAGCCACATGTCGGCGGGCGAGGCTTGCGGCGAGATGGCCTTCAATGCCGGATGCGGCTCAATCGCGCCCATGATCGTCGTCCAGCCGTCGTACGACACCCCGAGCATGCCGACGCGGCCGTTGTTGTTGCGGACGTTCTTGATCAGCCACTCGATGGTGTCGTAGGTGTCGGTGCCCTCATCGATCGATGACGGATCGGTCACGTAGCCTGCCGCGCCGGAGCCTTGGCGAAGGCGGGCCGGCCGCTGCATCACGAACTCACCCTCGGACCCGAACTTCCCGCGAATGTCCTGGTGCACGAAGATGTAGCCCTCGTCCGCGAGCGCTTTGTAATAGGCGTTGAAATTGTTGGCGGCGCCCTGGATGCCGTACGGCGTGCGCTTGAAGATGATCGGCCAGGGACCCGGCTGATCGCGAGGCACGAAGATCTTGGTGTTCAGGCGCTTCCCATCGCGCATAGGGATCATGACGTCGCTCATCTCGAAGCGATCGGCAGGATTCGGCTTCTGCTGAAGGCGCGCGTCCGCCGTCGCGAGGACGAGGAGGCTGAGGAGAGCGACGAGGAAGGCGGGTGCGGCTGCGCGTTTCATCCGCACAGCCTAAAGCTTCGAGCGGTTGGCGTCTACAGTTTGGGCTTGAGCATGGGGAAGACCTTTTCGAGGTCATCTCCACTCAATAACGAGCTATTGTCTCTGAACTAGTCGGATTGATCCGGCGCGTCATGGGGGATCTCGACTGAAGCAAGCTTAGCGAGCCTCTGTCGTAGGAGGAGACACCGCACCTTCCGATCCTTCTTGGTCCCGCTCTCAAGGACTCGCCAATCAGCACCCCAGATGTCTGTGTGCGAACGATTGCCCCCAGGCGGCTCGCCGCTCGGCCCATGGGAAACCGAGAGATCCTCAATAGATCTCACTCTCCCTGTAACGACAGACAAGATACCGTAGTAGGTCGCGGGACGACTGCCGCGCCTTCGGCATTCCTGCGGGCTCGAATAGCGGCTCCAGTCCACGGAGATACTAGCCGGTTGTTCGCCGAAAGGTTCGAAGCAAGCGGCGGTAATTCCTTCAACAAGCTTGAAACTCTCAGCGCGTCTAAAAACCGTGTCTTCGTTTGGGACTTCCTCTTGTGGCCAAGGCATGTCTGCGGCTGCTACTCACAACGCCAAGAGCCAAGCAGCAAGATACTCAAGACTTGAGGATTCGGTGCTTATGGTCCCACCGATCGTGCTATCGGCTCGCTCACCTGCGAAAGTAGCCAAAGACTCGGAATCCTCGAAATTGATACACAGACTCAGGGTATCGGTTCTAAAGTACAGGTCAATGCTGCCTTCAAGCAAAGGGGTAAAGATGGGCGTCGGAAGAGCCTGATCATGCCTATCTAACGATGTCCTCCAGAGCAGCCTGGCGAAACTTTCAGCCGTGTCGAAAAGTTGGGACAGTTGGTGGGTCGAGATCATCAGTTCTGATGAGTCGACCATGTTGAGAGTTTTCCGACCGCGTTCGATCGCATCGTATAACGCCCGCCATCTGTATTGTTCAAGAGTGGCTTGTGTAGAAACCGAGTTCAGGAACCGCCCAGACAACAGCTCTGCGATCTGAAGGTCAAGGGTGATTAGCGCTTCTTGTCCCGATGCAGTTCCATGAGGTTCTGAATAATATGTTCCAGTCTTGTCCCAACTCACCACACCAGTCCCGATTACCTCTTCAACGATCTCAATGCCCGACCATTCCGGATCGCTGTACCGCTTTAGAAAAGAGTCAGGGGTCAATGAGTTGACACTGGTCCAACTGTCAAGGACGTTGGGCGTGCGACCTCTTTCGTTTAGGAAGGACGCTGCGATGATTCCCTTTTGAGTCTGAGCAGAACTCATGGCGCTTTTGGCTCAACACAGTCGATGCCCGTGGTAGCAATCGACTCACGCAAGACCTTTGATTTCACCAAGGCCCGATCAATGGCCTTCTGGAGAGCAACCAAGTTCGTTTCGGTCAGAGCAAAGTAGAAGCTGTCGCCTTCGCGATCCTCAAGGCGAAGGTTATGCACAATCATGTGCGCCTGTAATAAGGGTGACTCGGACTCGTTCCAGAAAAGCGGTCTGACATCAGTGACAATCCGGACGTCGCTGAAGGGATGCTGATGCTCTCCCAAAAGGGCGTATGCCTTGGCAGTCACCGCGAGCGACCGAACGTCGAGGAGTCGAGTCAGTCGCGAGGCAAAGGTTTCCTCGCTGGTATCGGGGATAACCTTTCGACGTACAGCATCCGCGGCAATCTGGCGACCCAGTTCTTCTGTGGTGACAGGCAGTTGACTAGAATCGACTAACGCACGAAGTCCTATCACTGTGCCGAGAATTGGCGAGAAGCCAAGTGATGGGGCGTCGATGCTTGCAACTTGCCGTAGCAGCTCCTCGATTGATGCGCATGGCTTGGCGCTGTTGAGAGCTGCTATCAGGGCGTCAAACGAGGGCTGATCCAGTTCACTTAGGTTCTTTAGCGGAACCTGTTGAGCGGCGGGAATGGAAATTGGTAGGAGCATTCCGCTAGGGTTACTTTAGCATGTCGGGCCTCGCCAGGCTGTTCGGTTGGGCGGCCCCGCTTTGAGTGAAGATTCGAGAAAGTTCGCCTTCTTTATGCCTTCGGCTTGAGCATCGGGAAGACCTTTTCGAGGTCATCCGCCGGGCGGGGAATCACGTGCACGCCGATCAGCTCGCCGACCCGGCGCGCGGCGGCGGCGCCGGCATCGGTAGCGGCCTTTACGGAGCCGACGTCCCCCCGGACGATGGCGGTCACGAGACCGGCATCGACCTTCTGCCACCCGACGAAAATCACGTTGGCGGCTTTCACCATCGCGTCGGCGGCTTCAATCATGCCCACCAACCCGCGGGTTTCGACCATACCGAGCGCTTCGCCGTATTCCTGCTTGGGTGCCACAGGGTGAGTTTATATCGAATTACGCGATTCGGCCCCTGGCCGCAATCGGCAACGGCTCGACCATTTCGCCATCCACCAGCCAGGCCTGATCGACCAGGTTCGACACCACGCAGGAATGGTTCGGAATGATGCGCACCCGGTCGCCAGGCTCGAGCGGAGTCGTGCCCGTCACCTTCACGGTGGCGTGCTCTTCCGACAAGCGTTCGATCGTCAGGTTGTCGTGGCCGATGACCTGGCCGAATCCCGGCGCCGGGGTGAATCCGCGCGCGCCGTCGTTCGTCAGCGTCTTGCTGCCGCTATCCAGGATCACGCGATCCTTTGCCGGCTTGCTGACGACCGTGGCCATCACCGTCAGCGCACAGTCATCTGTCGTCGCCGCGCCGAGCGCGACCTGCGTGCGATCGAAGTAGACGTAGTTGCCCGGCCGGTACTCCGTGAACTCCTTGTGCGCGATCGAAAAGCGCGCCGGAGGAGTCGCGCCCGCGCTGACCTCCTCGACATCCAGCCCTGCTTTCTTGCAGCGCTCGGCAATGTCGCCCATGCACCGCGCCTCCGCCAGCGCCATCGTCCGTAGCTCGTCTTCAGAGTGCGCGTGGTACGTCTGTCCGGCGTGGGAGAGAAGTCCCTTGAAGTTCAAGCCTTTCAGGGAGGCGATACCCGTGATGATCGGAAGCGTGTCGCGCGTGTCCGGATCGATTCCGCAGCGGTGGAACCCGACATCAACCTTGACGAGGATGTCGACCGAGCGTCCGGCGCGCGTCATTGCGTCCGACCACTGTTCCGCCACTTTGGGGTGATCGACGATGAACGACAGGCGCGTGCGATCGAGCAGCGCGAGTACGCGATCGGCGTTTGCCGGATTGATCGGGTAGGGCAGCCGGATATCGCTGAATCCCGCGTCGGCGAAGACCTCCGCCTCGCCCAGCTTCGCGCAGCAGATTCCGACCGCGCCGCGATCGAGCTGCCAGCGCGCCACGACCGGGCTCTTGTGTGTCTTGGTGTGGGGGCGGAGGCGAACACCGCTGGCATTCGCCGCCGCCTGCATCCTGTCGAGATTGCGAAGCGCCGTGGCCTTGTTGATCAGGACCGCCGGCGTCCGCAACGAATATTGTGTCACTGCTGCTGCGTCTTCTTCTTGGCGGCTTCGCGCTCCTGTGCGCGGGCGCCGCTCATCACGCCCTCCAGGCCGTAGTTGGCTTCGTGGCACGCGTACTCGTAGACCATCTCGCCGGGCGCCATCGCATTGAACACGAGTTCGCCCGTGAACGGCGCCGTGAACGTCGTCGGATCCTCGACGGTAAAGCGGTAGTTGATGGTGTTGCGATCGCGCCGCGTCAGCCGCTCGGTGACCTTGAGGTTCTCCCACGAGCCGCGGAAGCCGTGGTTCGGGTGGAAGTTGGTGGTCTCGATGACCAGCGTGTCGCCTTCCCACCGGCCAATCGAGTCGCCAAACCACTTGCGCAGGTTCGCCGGCGGATGCGTCCCGTTCATCCGCACCACGCGCGCGTCGTGCACCATCTCGGTGAGGATCACGATTGTGTCCTTGCTCTGCACGATGGTGTAGCTGTTGTTGTAGAAGTAGTTCGGCAGCATGGGTGGTCCGGCATTGTTGCCGAACGACGTGATGCAGCGTTCCGCGAGGGGCCGCAGCTCGGGGTGATCGAACTCGCTGCCCTGGGTCTTGCGCACCGCTGCAGCCTTGGCCATCCGCTCGCGCGCCGCGTCGGTATAGCCCGGGATGCGGCCCGTCGGCGGATCGATGATCATCGAGCTGCGCGGCTGTCCATCGACACGCAACACGCGATCGCCGGGGTCGATCCAGAACGAGTTGTAGCCGCCGACCGCGCCGGCGCCACCCTGCCACACGCGCTCGAGATAGGTCGGCTCGGCGTTCGGGCTCTTGCGCATCTCGCCGCCAACCGGCGGCGCGGCGCGATTCGGATCGCTGTCCTGCTCGCGGAACTCAATCGCCGCCCGCGTCTTCTTCTCTTCGTCGAGCGCCGCTTCTTCCGTCACGACCAGCGGCGTGTTCGGACGCAGCCGTTCGAGCGGCGTGATGGTCGCGTTGGTCCAGTTGCCCTGGAGGTCAGGACGGCCGTCAGCGAGGCGCGGAACCGCCGCAGGCTTCGCCGTCGCCGGGCGGGCTTGCCGCGCCGGAGCGCCGGCCGGCGCGGAGGCGGGGGCCTGAGCGTTGACGCCGATGATGACGAGGCCCATCAGGGCGCCCGTAAGTGTGATGCCGGCGAATCTCATTTGATCGGCTCCTTCCGCAAGTGCCCGTACATCAACTCCGTCACGAACTCGACGCACTTGAACTGCCCCAGCTGCGCGTTCTTCTCGACGCGGCGATAGAGCGGCATGCTCATCTTCCACGGCTTCGTGAACGTGCCCGGGTCGTCGATCGTCGCCTCGTAGTTGATGTGATCGGCGCCGGTCATGGTGAACCGTTCGGTGACCTTCATCTTTTCCGAGTGATGATTGCCGGCGCGGTCGAACCACGTCTGGTCGTTGAAGCCCGAGGTGTGGACGACGAACGTGTCGCCTTCCCACAGGCCGTGCGACATGCCCATCCAGCTGTCGATCTGCGCCGGGCCAGGATCCTTCATGTAGACGTGGCGCACCGCGCCCGCGTACTCATACGCAAAGAACGTCGTCGTCGGGCTCTGAACGATCTGGAAGGGGAACGGCATGTAGGTCGCGCGCGGGACGCCAGGCAGGTAGCACTTCACTTCCGGATCGCGCGTCAGCCAGTTCTGCTGGTTCTCGAGCTTCTTCTTCAGCCCTTCCGCCGTGTAGGGCAGCTCATCGCCCTCCACCACGCCGGCGCCGCTCGGCACCGAGCCGACCGCGCCGAGCGCGATCACTTCCTTGGCGGGCACCGGAACAATCGGCCCCGGCCGCATTGCCAATGCCGGCTTGGCCGAGTGGGCCTGGATGTCGTAATTGGCGGAGTTGATGGC
>DATMJU010000278.1:0-3595 GCA_035553795.1 Vicinamibacterales bacterium | reverse complement strand
ACCACAGACCGCGCCGCGTCTGAGAATCCGATCAGCGCTAGCGCGTGTGACGCGTGTGCCGCATCGACCGCCCGCGACACTGCGTCCCGGGCGCGATCGAACTGCCCCGGCGCCGACATGCTCATCGAGGTGTCAACCGCGATCACCGTGACCGGCACCGAATCGGGAGCGGCCGCGCCGGAGAAGTACGGCCGCGCAAACGACAACGCCAGCAACACCAGCGCGGCGACCCGCAGCGCGAGGAGGATCAGTTCCCGCAGCCGGCGGCGCCGATGCTGTTGCACCGGTGCGCGCTTGAGCATGCTGACCGCCGGGAAATCAATCACCACCTCCGTCTTGCGGTGGAACAGGTGCAGCAGAATCGGGACCGCCGCGGCGATGAGGCCGATCAGAAACAGCGGCGAGAGGAACGACAGGCCGGGCATCAGAGCGTTCGGCGGCGCGCCATCAGGTACGACATCAGCCCAAGCTCCAGCGGCTGCGACGTATCCAGCAGGCAGTAATCAATCCCGGCAAGACCCAGTTCGCGGCGGTAGTGCGCGATCAAATCCTGCATCTTCTTGATGTAGTCCTCGCGCACGGCCCCCGGCACCGCCATCACCTCTTCTTCCGTCTCCATGTCGCGAAACCGGGCGGCGTGCTCGAATGGAAACTTCAGCTCGAACGGATCGAGGATCTGGAACACGATCACATCGGTGCCGCGAATGCGGAAGTGCTTCAGGCCATCCAGGACCGCGGCCGGGTCATCGAGCAGATCGGACACCAGGACGACCAGTCCGCGCTTGCGGATCGCCTTTGCGAGATCGTTCAACGGCTTCGCGACCCTGGTGCGCGCACCGATCTCCAGCCGCTCGAGCGCCAGCAGCACCGTGCGCAGGTGCCCGGCACGGGCGCTGGACGGCAGCAACGCGGAAATGGTGTCGTCGAACGAGATCAGCCCGAACGCATCGCGCTGCCGGTGCATCAGGTACGCGAGCGCACCGGTGAGATACGACGCGTATTGCAGCTTGGTGATGGCGCCGGAGCCGTAGCCCATCGATCGGCTGACGTCGATCAACAGGTGGCAGGTCAGGTTGGTGTCTTCTTCGTACTTCTTGACGAAGTGCTTGTCCGATCGCGCGAACACCTTCCAGTCGAGCGTCGCGAGGTCGTCGCCCGGCAGGTACTGGCGATACTCGGCAAACTCGACACTGAAGCCCTTGTACGGACTGCGATGCAATCCGGTCAGGAACCCTTCGACGATGGTCCTCGCCTTGAGATCGATGGTCCCAAGCCGCGCGATGATCGCCGGATCGAGATATCGTGCCGCGCCTGCCATCGGTGTCTCAGCCCTGGCTTACAACCCGCTGGCAGGGACCGGAACGGCATCGAGGAGCTGGTCGACGATGCGATCCGACGTGATGCCTTCGGCCTCGGCGTAGAAGTTCGGCAGCACGCGGTGACGGAAGATCGGCTTTGCCAGCGCCTGGATGTCCTTGACCGACACGTGGTGCCGGCCGTGCAACAGCGCGCGCGCCTTGGCGCCGATCACTAGTGCGTGCGATGCCCGCAGACCGGCGCCCCACTTCACCCACTTCTCGATGAAATCGAGCTTCGCGCCGCGGCCCGGACGTGAACTGTCGGACAGCCGCACCGCGTAGCGCACCACTTCCTCAGCGACCAGCACCTGGCGCACGTAGCCCTGGATCTGCATGATGTCGGCGCCGGTGAGCACCTTCTGCGGTTCGGGACGCCGGGAGCTGGTCGTATCCGTCACCACCTGCACTTCATCGTCTTCGGACAGGTAGGTCATGACGACGTTGAACAGGAAGCGATCGAGCTGCGCTTCGGGCAGCGGATACGTGCCTTCAAGCTCGATCGGATTCTGCGTCGCCAGCACGAAGAACGGGCGCTCGAGCTCGTAGGTCCGGCCGGCGGCGGTGACGTGGTACTCCTGCATCGCCTCGAGTAGCGCGGCCTGCGTCTTCGGCGGCGTGCGGTTGATCTCGTCGGCGAGGATGATCTGCGCGAAGATCGGACCCTTCACGAATCGCAACGCGCGCGAACCGTGATCCTCGTCAAGGATCTCGGTGCCGGTGATGTCGGCGGGCATCAGGTCTGGCGTGAACTGGATGCGCTTGAAGCTGAGATCGAGAATCTGCGACAGCGTCTTGACCAGCAGCGTCTTCGCAAGACCGGGCACGCCGGTAATCAGGCAATGGCCGCCGCAAAACAACGCCATCAACACTTCGTCAACGACCTGGTCCTGCCCAACGATGACCTTGCGCAGCTCGGAGAGAATCTTCTGGCGGCTGGCCGCCACCTTGTCAGCGAGCCCTTCAACCGCGACGCCCGTCGTATTCATCCTGATCCCTGATCCCTGTTCCCTGATCCCTTAGTGGGTCAACGAGTAGATCACTTCGTTAATGAGCATCTGGTAGGCCTGCGCCGTCCACTTGATGTAGCCCTGGTACTCCTGCGCGTTCGACCATTCCACACCGTCGCCCATGTCGGTGTTCCAGTTGATCAGCACCATCGGGCGGCCCTTGTCGTCGAGGATGCCCCGCAGGTGCGCGGTGAACCCGCCCTTTTCCCACGTGCGGCCGCTCAGAAACGAGCCGAGTCCCGGAATCTGCGGATAGCGGTCAAGCCGATAGAAGCAGGAATAGATCGGATGTGGGGGCGCAATCTCGACGATCTCGCGATCGGGAAACACCCGCTTCAATTGCTTCTCGGTCAGCTCCCACTCGAAGGGACCATGAAAATCATCAAAGGTGAGCGTGCCGCCGCGCAGCAGGAACTCGCGCAGGATCGGCACTTCGGTGTCCTTCAACACGAGGTTGCTCGGCTCGACGATGTAGATCCAGGGGTGCTCGAAGAGCTTGGGATCCTCGAGGGTCATGACCACCGGTTCACCGACGTCGATGGCCGTCACCGACTTGATGCGACGCGACAGGTTCTGTTCGGCTGCAGGCGCGTCGATCGCCCAGGGCTCGTCCCAATACGCAAGCCGTGAAGCGGGACCGCCCTCGTTATCGAAGGTGCCGTACTTGATGCGGACGAAGGTCCACTTGAGGCCGGCGAACTTGCTGCCGTCGACGACCGGGATCTGCTCCCCCTTCGCGAAAGCTACGGGGGAAAAGGCCCCCTCTCCCGCCCACCACACCACCAGCGCGGTGACCGCGGCGACAAGCACCCTGCACGAGGGACCTGTCCACCGTAGCGCGAAGCGCGAAGGTGGATGCACTATCGGCTTCCCTCGCTCAGCTTCAGCAACAGGTCCTGCGCGCGGTTGAAGCTTGGCGCGATCATCAGGGCTTCGAGCACCTGTTTACGGGCTTCGTCCCTATGCCCGGCCTTCAGCAGCGCCTCGGCGAGATCGGCATGCGCGCCGGCCTTGTCGAGCGGCTTGGCGGCCAGCGCGACGCGGAACAACGTGATGGCCTCGGCGGTGTTCGGGCCGTTCAGCGCGATCTTGCCCAGCGTGGAGTGTGCGGCGCCATCAAATGGATCGACCGAGACGACTCGCTTCAGCGCCGTCGCCATGCGTGCCGGCTCTTTGGTGGCATCGAGCAGCCCCGCCAACTGGCGCGCGGAGGCGATGTCGGTGTGGTTG
>DATMJU010000277.1:0-7168 GCA_035553795.1 Vicinamibacterales bacterium | reverse complement strand
ATGCGGTCATCATCACCTGGCGACGCTCGCCTGGGCGAGCGTCGCCAGGTGATGATGACCGCATCGTGCGGCTTGTGCGGGCGGAGGACGATCGAGTCGTTGCAGGCGCGGGTCACTGGCGTCAAGGGCGAGTGGACCGTGAGCGCCGCCGTCATCGCATCGCTGCCGGATCGGCTGAGAGCGGCGCAGTCAGTGTTTGATTCCACGGGCGGCCTGCACGCCGCCGGCCTGTTCGACCGCGCTGGCAACCTGCAGCTAGCGGCTGAGGATGTCGGCCGTCATAACGCCGTCGACAAGATCGTTGGCCGCACCCTGCTGGCCGGGAAGCACCCGCTCGATCAATCGATCCTGCTGGTGTCCGGCCGCACGTCATTCGAGCTGGTCCAAAAGGCCCTTCTGGCCGGCATCCCCCTGATCGCCGCGGTCTCCGCTCCGTCCAGTCTTGCGATCGACCTCGCCGAGCAGTCCGGCATCACCCTATGCGGCTTCGTCCGCGGCCCCCACTTCAACATCTACAGCCACCCCCCCCGCATCGGATCTGGTGCCTGACACCAATTTCCGATTGCCGATCGGATTCGGTGCCTGACACCAGGATCCGATTTGTCATTGGAGCAGCCGTTTGCGGAAGATTGCACTCACCGTGGCTGGCCTTAGGCGAAGGACCTTGGCAATTTCTGCGTTCCTGTAACCAAAGGACACCCGGGCTTCGCGGATGAAGCGCGAGCGATCGTTGCCGAGTTGGGCCAACAGAGATTCGAGATCAGGCCGCAGAACCGTTCGATACGGGGTCGGTAACGACGCCAGCTGGAACTGTTCACCCGTGTAGGACCGAATGACCTGTCGAATCGTTTCGACGCCCACGTTCAGCTCGCAACCATCGAGGTACGCCACGACAGGGCGCGGCGCGCTCATCATCTGTCTGAATCGGCATTGCGCTTCACGCAGCGACAGGGCAGGAAACAGGGCTTCAAGCCAATCGATCGTGATGTAGCTGGGCAGCGGCCTGAGCCCGACTGTTGAAGCATATGTGCTCCATTTGTAATCTTCGACCGTGCTTGCCAGTCGTGCAGTCACGGGATTCATGAAGATGTAGCAGAGCGCCGTGAGCAGGTGTAGGTCGTCCTCGATCAGCACATGGCGAAATCGGCCCTGAAACAAGTGGCCGACTCGGCGGTGCCGCCAGTTGTGGTAACGCGCGTACTGCCCCTCTAGCTGCTGCATGAACTCAGAGAGGTTGCCGCGCGGCGTCAGCAGTCCCAGGTGGAAGTGATTGCCCATGAGGGATCCCGCGAGCGTCTTAACCCCATAGGTCTCCTGCGTTTCGACGAGAATCCGCATAAACTTGCGACGATCCCGGTCGTCTTCAAAGATCGCCTGCTTGCGATTCCCCCGGTTCATTGCGTGGTAGATCGCGCCCTCATAATTCGGTCGATTGTCTCTGCCCATGCGCAGAGCTCCATCAAGTTCCTGGCCGAATCCCGATTGCTAGATTTCCCTAGTGAACTTGGCGATCGTGGAAAGGCGAGCCGGCTGACGCCGCAGTTTCCGCATACCTCACCCAACGAATCACGCGCAGATTCTGCAAACCTGCCGCGGCCGCGCGGGACCAAGGTAGCCGCCAATCGGAATTTGGTGTCAGGCACCACTTCCGATGGCTAATCGGAATTTGGTGTCAGGCACCAGATCCGATTGGCTGGCAGTTGGGGCACCAGTAGGTGGAGCGGGCGTCTAGGCCCATCTTCTTCATCTCGATCGGGGTGCCGCATTTGCGGCATGGCTTGTTGCGGCGGCCGTAGACCCACACGCTGTCGTCGTGATTGCTCGCCGAACTCAGCTGCCGGAGATTCCGATACGTCTGGATGCTGGGCGACGAGCCCTCGATCACGTTGTCGCGCAGCAGGCTGCGGCCAAGATCCATCATCGACTCGAGCGTCGCGCGCGGGACGGCGCTCGATGGCGTGTCGGGATGCACGCCCGACAGGAACAGGACCTCCGATTTGTAAACGTTGCCGATGCCGGCGACGATGCGTTGATCGAGGAGCGTCATGGCGATCGGGCGCGCGGCGCTGGCGACGATACGCCGGACGGCCTCATCGCGATCGAATGTCTGTCCCAGCAAGTCAGGACCGAGCTGCGCGACCGGGTCGCTCGTCTCGAGCTGCTTCGGCGTCACGAACTCGGCGACCGGCACGTCAAACGCGACCGCGACCCAGTCCGCGGTCTCGATGCACACGCGCATCGCGTGCGGTCCGCGCCACCAGCGCTCGCCGGGCCGGTAGACATGCCACGACCCGTTCATGCGCATGTGCGTGCGCAGGATCTGCCCGCCACTGAAAAACATCAGGATGTGCTTGCCCCTGGCTTCGCACTTCTCGACGGTTTGCCCGGCGATCGGCGTGTCGACGTTGACGCGATCGAGGTGCGCGTACGCCGTCTCGAACCTGGTGACCACATGTCCGGCGAGCACCTTGTGAAGCGTTCGCGCGGACCGGTATATCGTGTCGCCTTCAGGCATCGCCGCCTTCGCTATCGCCTTCGATGCGCAGCGGCTCGCGGCGCTTTGGCACGCGCAACTGCAGCCCCATGCTGGTTGCGGAGAAGCCCGCGTCGATCAGGAACTGACTCGCCGGATCCTCGGCAGCGCGCCGCCCATTGATCTCCTCGATCAGCCAGCCTCGCCGCCCCTCTGGCGCGCGTTGCGCAACCGCGACCAGCTCGCGCGCCATGGCGCGGCCGATCTTCGATCGCTCCGGCTCGTCGTTCGGCACGCAGACGATCAGTTGCCGATCGCCCCGGCCGATCCACGCTGCTGCGCGCCCGTTGACAATCACCACCCGCGCGCCCGCGGTGCGAGTGGCGCGGGCCTCGCTGCCCTCGACGACCGGCCACGGAATCAGCACGCCGTACGGATTCGCCGGATCGGTCGCCGAGATCGTCACGGCGGTGATCTCCTCGCGATCGTCGCGCGCATCGCGAAGCAGATCGATCGCGCCCGGCTGCGCAAACTGCGCGGCGCCAAGCCCGGCGACGAAGTAGCCGCGGCGGATACGGCCAGTCTCTTCGAGACGCCGCAGCACGGGATACATCGCCGAGAATCCGCCGGGCAGCGGCTCGATGCCGGTGACGTCACGCGTCACGATGCCGTGGCGAGTGAGCAGCTGGTTCGCCATCGCCGTCGCCCACGCGGTTGTCGACGACGCCGGCTCCGGCACGATCGTCCAGCGTCCTTCCGCCGATGGCGGCACGAGGCGGCGCGAGCGGAATGTGGCGCCGCGGACGGGGCGCCGCGTTCTCTCCGGCGGAGCGGAATACGCGCGGAGCGCATGCAGGGTGTCGTTAGTGACCAGTCCCTTCCACACCAGGTCCCACAACGCATCGACCGTCTCTTGCGGAAAGCCGCCGCCGGTCGCGTCATGCAGCGGGCCGAAGAACGACGCGCCATGGCGATGCAGGTGCGCAACGATTTGCGCTTCGCGACCCACCAGGGCCTCGGTGCGCTTGCCGCCAAGCGCGTCAGGCGGCAGCAGCGCCGCGAGATGATCGGTCAGGTACAACGCGATGCGGCCGTCACGATCGCCGAGCGGCTCGACGCCCACCCATGCCACCTCGCCGGCGCCAAGCAGGGTGTCGAGCATCGCCGGCGAGTAATCGTGGATGCGGGCGGCGAGGACTTCCGTATCGAGCACCGACGCGGCGATCGGCACACCCTGCAACTGTTCGATGACATCGAGCAGGCCATCGAGGCCGCGACGCGGACGCCCGAGTGCATGCCACCCGACCAGGAAACGTCCGAGGGCGCTCGACTCAACCGGCTCGACCTCCTGCCGCAATCGCGCCAGCGATCGTTGACGCACGGTGCGCAGCACATCCGCGTCACACCACTCGCGGCCGCGCCCGCCAGGCCTGAACTCACCATCCACGACGCGTCCACTGGCCAGCAATCGCGCGAGCGCCGCATCGATCACCGCGACGCCGATGCCGAGGCGGGCCGCGGCGTCCTTGCTCGTGAACGGACCGTGCGTGCGGCCGTAACGGCGGATCAGATCGCCGATCGGATCCGCCACCGGTTCGAGCAGCGTCGCCGGCAGTCCGGGCGGCAGCGGCACGCCGATCGCATCGCGGTAGCGCGCCGCATCCTCGACCGCGATGAAACGCTGATCCCCGCCAAAGCGCACCGCGAGGACGCGACGGCTGCGCACCAGTTCCTCGATCGCCGGTCCGGCGATGCCCGTCACACTGCGCGCCTCGATCTCCTCCCGAGACAGATCGCCGATGCGCAGCAGCAAATCGTGAACCGCGTCGGTCGATCGCGCGTGATACCTCTCCGGGAGGTGCTGCAGCTCCTGTTCGAGCGTGTCGAGCACGCTCTCGTCCAGCAGGTCCCGCAGTTCCGTGTCGCCGATCAGGTCGCGCAGCTGCGATTGGTCGACCGAGAGTGCGTGCGCGCGCCGCTCGGCCAGCGGCGCATCACCGTCGTAGATGTAATTGGCGACGTATCCGAAGAGCAGCGACGCGGAGAACGGCGACGGCTTCTGCGACTCGACGGTGACGACGCGGAGCGATCGGCTGCGCACGCGCTGCAGGACGCCGGTCAGCGCAGGTAGATCGAAGATGTCTCGCAGGCATTCCCGATACGTCTCGAGGATGATCGGAAACGAACCGAACCGCGCCGCCACGGCGAGCAGATCCGATGCGCGCTTGCGCAGTTGCCACAATGGCGCGCGCGCTCCCGGCCGCTTGCGTGGCAGCAGCAAGGCGCGGCCCGCGGCCTCGCGGAATCTCGCCGCGAACATCGCGGTCGACCCAAGCTGGCGGACCACGAGCCGCTCGACTTCATCAGGATCGGGCAACAGCAACGCGGTGTCCGGAAGGCGTTCGCCATCCGGATACCTGATCACAAACCCATCGTCGGACCACATCACCTCGACGTCGATGCCGGCCTGGTCGCGGATCAGCGCCGTGGCGGCCATTGCCCACGGCGCGTGGACGCGGCTGCCAAGCGGCGACAGCACTGCGACGCGCCAGTCGCCGAGATCGTCGCGCGATCGCTCGATGACGATCGTTCGATCGTCGGGTACCGCGCCGGCGGCGGCGTGCTGCTCGTCGAGATACGCGAGCATGTTGGCCGCAGCCATCGCGTCGAGCCCGTGGTCGGTCTGCAGGGTCTCGAGCGCGTCGGCCGGTTCGGCCTTGCGAATCTCGCGCACCAGTTTGCCGATCGCCATGCCGAGTTCCACCGGCCGGCCCGGGCCTTCGCCTTTCCAGAACGGCATCTTGCCGGGCTCGCCCGGCGCCGGGGAGACGAGCACGCGATCGTGCGTAATCTGGTCGATGCGCCAGGTCGTCGCGCCAAGCAGGAAGGTCTCGCCGGCGCGCGCCTCGAACACCATCTCCTCGTCGAGCTCGCCGACGCGTGCCTTGTTCTTGTCGGCGCCGGTGAGGAAGACGCCGTAGAGCCCGCGATCGGGAATGGTGCCGGCGTTCGCGATCGCCACGCGCTTGGCGCCCTGGCGCGCCATCACCATCCCGTTCACGCGATCCCACGTCACGCGCGGTCGCAGCTCGGCAAACTCGTCGGACGGGTAGCGTCCAGAGAGCATGTCGAGGACGCCGTCGAAGATTGGCCTCGACAATTCTGCGAACGGCGCCGCTGATCGCACCGTGCGATACAGGTCGTCGACCGCCCAGCGCTCCATCGCGGTCATCGCGACGAGCTGCTGTGCGAGGACGTCGAGCGGATTGCGGGGATAGCGCGACGTCTCGACCTTGCCCTGCCGCATCGCGGCGGTGACCGCGGCGCACGCAACCAGGTCGCCGCGGAACTTGGGGAAGATGATGCCTTCGCTGACCTGGCCAATGCTGTGGCCGGCGCGGCCGATGCGCTGCAGGCCGCTGGCTACCGACGGCGGCGCTTCGATCTGAATCACCAGGTCGATCGCGCCCATGTCGATGCCGAGTTCAAGCGACGAAGTTGCGACCAGCGCGCGAAGATGCCCGCCCTTGAGGAGATCTTCGATTTCGGTGCGCTGCGCCCGCGCGAGCGATCCGTGATGCGCCCGCACCAGGTTCTCGCCGGCGATTTCGTTGAGCGCACCGGCGAGGCGTTCGGCCAGCCTGCGGCTGTTCACGAACAGCAGCGTGGAGCGGTGCGAGCGAATCAATTCGACGAGCCGGGGGTGGATCGAACTCCAGATCGTCTGCGCGACCGCGCCGGGGCCGGTCGCGGATGACGCAGGCCCGCTCTTGATCTGCTCGGCGGGCGTGCCCATCGCCGCCATGTCTTCCACCGGCGTCTGCACGGCGATGAGCAACTGCTTCGGCGCGCTTGCGTCGATGATGGTGACGTCGCGGTAGGTGACTGCGCGATCGTCTTCGAATTCATCGTGAACGGATTCTTCGAGGTCCTGAGGTCTCGAGGTCTTGAGGCCTTGAGCTCGTTTCTTCGGCTTCGCTGGTTTCGGCTTCATCCTGGCCGTCTGAGCGCCGCCGAGGTACTTCGCCACTTCCTCGAGTGGCCGCTGCGTGGCAGACAGGCCGATGCGCTGCAGCGGTTTCTTGACGATGCGTTCCAGGCGCTCGAGCGAGAGCGACAGGTGCGCGCCGCGCTTGGTCGCGACCATCGCGTGAATTTCGTCGATGATCACCGTCTCGACCGACTTGAGGCTTTCGTGCGCGTTGGATGTCAGCAGCAGGAACAGCGACTCCGGCGTCGTGATCAGAATGTCGGCGGGATGGCGCTGGAACTTGGCGCGTTCCGATGCGGGGGTATCGCCGGTGCGAACCGCGATCGTCGGCACATGAAAGGGAATGCCTTTCGCCGCCGCCATGTTGGTGATGCCGGCGAGGGGCGAGCGGAGGTTCCGTTCCACGTCGACCGCAAGCGCCTTCAGCGGCGAGATATAAAGAACCCTGCAGCGCTCGATCGGCTCCGGAACCGCTTCAAACATCAAGCGGTTGAGCGACCACAGAAACGCGGTCAGGGTCTTGCCACTGCCGGTCGGCGCGAGAATCAGCGTTGATTCGCCGCGCGAAATTGCGGGCCATCCGCGCTTCTGCGGCGCCGTGGGCTCAGCAAATACGGCGCTGAACCACTCGCCGACCGCGGGATGAAAATCCTTCACAAACACATCTAATTACAAAAACGCCGGAATGCGCAGGGGTATATAAT
>DATMJU010000276.1:0-15288 GCA_035553795.1 Vicinamibacterales bacterium | reverse complement strand
GATCCAGCCAGCCGCCGCTTCGGAAGGCGATCACCCGGACGCCTGCCCTGCGCGCCGCCGTGATGTCGTACGGGGTGTCGCCGATCATCACGGCGTTCTGCGGCGATGCCCCCGCGCGCTTCAATGCCGCTTCGACAATGTCGGGCGCCGGTTTTGATTCGTCCGCATCGTCACTGGACGTCCACGCATCCAGCAGGTGTCTGGCGCCGGCGATCTCGAGCAGCGGCAGCAGATCTTCCTTGCTCGCCGAACTGGCGGCGACCGCGGTGAGGCCGCGGTCCTTGACCGCCTCGACGAGATCGGCTGCCCCAGGAAACGGTTTCAGGTGAGGCAGCAAGTGAGCCTTAAAGATCTTGCCGCGACGCTCGGCGATCTTCGCGCCAAGCGCGTCGTCCTCTGATAGATCGCTGACGGCGGGCATCAGCTTGTCGCCGCCCATGCCAATCGACCGCCGCACCGCGATCGGATCGACCGTCACGCCGTGCTCCGCGAAGGCCCTGACCCAGGCTTCCGCGTGGGCATCGTTGCTGTTGACCAGGGTGCCGTCGACGTCGAAGAGAACGGCCGCAATCTCGGTGTTCATCCCGCCAACCGATGCAAGAGCGGGTCCGCGGATTCGCCTCCTCGGTGGGGGCATGCCCCGCCGTTGGTCTTGAGTTAGAATCACAGTCCCTCCCCCGGTAAGGATGAGCTTCCGTGAAAACTGGCGTGCTTGCGCTTGTTCTCGTCGCGCTGTTTGCCTCTTCTGCGTCGGCCATCGATTTCCACGTCAACAGCTTCAACGACCGCGCCGATGCCAATCCTGGCGATCGCCAGTGTGCGACCGCGGCTCCCGTTGAATGCACGCTGCGCGCGGCGATCCAGGAGGCCAATGCGTTGTCATCGAGTGCCAGCATTCAGATCTTTCTTCAGGCTGGCACGTACCTGCTGAGCCGCGCGGCGCCGGTCCTCGACGAGGAGCGCCAGCAGATCTTCGGCGTGTGGGATGCGCATGCCGCGGGAGTGATCGGGGATCTCGACATTCGCCGTGGCGCGCTGATCCGCGGACAGGGGCCAGGGGTCACGATCGTTGATGCCGGCGGCATCGATCGGGTGTTCGATATCTGGCAAGCGGCCGGGGCGTTCGATCTCAGGATCGAGCAGATGACGGTCCGCGGCGGCTCGACCACTTACCCCGGTGGTTGCATCAACAATCGCTACGCCCGCAACGGGGTGTGGCTGTTCGAGGTCCACATCGAAGACTGCGAAGCGCGCAACTGGATTGGTGGCGGCATGTTCAACAACGGCGACGTGATCATGCGGCGGACCGTCTGGAGGAACAATCGCGCCGGCCGGGGCGGCGCGCTCGAGAACGCCGACACCGCGCACATCGACGAATCGACGTTCGTGGGGAACAGCACGCAACCGTTCGGCACCGAAATCTCCACGGGTGGCGCCATTTCGAACGTCAGCGGCCGGGGTCTCACCCCGGATCTGTGGGTCCGCAACAGCACGTTTTCGGACAACCAGGCGTGGACCGGCGGTGGTGGCGCGATCATGAATCGCGGCAGCGCACGGATCAGCAACAGCACGATCTCCGGCAACACCGCCAGTTTCGGCGGTGGGGTGTTGACGGAATTTCCGCCCGCGCCGACGGGGCGTGAATCAACCGCGCTGTCCTACACGACCATCGTTCACAACCGCGGCGGCGGCCTGCGGCGTACGGGCGACGTGCCTGTCGGGATCGGCAACTCGATCGTCGCGTTCAACACGCCCGTGTTTGGAAGCGCGCCCGCCAACTGTATGGGCGGCGTGACCACCAGCAACACCTCGATCGAAAACGACATCACCTGCGGGTTCGCCGGCAGCGGCGACATGGTCATGACCAATCCGATGATTGGCCCGCTGGCCGACAACGGCGGTCCCACGCTGACCCATGCGCTGCTGGCGGGGAGTCCTGCGATTGACGCAGGGTCGCCGACGCCGGAACACCGGGACCAGCGCAACTATCCGCGGCCGGTGTTTGGCGGGCCGGACATTGGTGCCTTCGAGAAGGGCTTCGACATCACACTGCTGATCCCCCTCGACTGGAGTTCGATCTTCGGCGGCATCTTCACGATGTCGGACACGTCGTTCAGGCTCAATCTCTCCCTGAAAACGCTGGGCAAGACGCCGGAGATCGCCGAAGCGCGCGTGGTCGGTGTCAAGGGCGCCAATGCGACGGTGAAGATTGCCCCGGCGAAGGATGGGCAGTCGTACGAGGTGAGTGGCGTGTTTACGCCACCCAAGGATCTCAGCAGCGAGACGTTGTTCTACCTCGAGATCGTGCCGGCGGTGGAGAAGGCATCGCACGTGCGGATCAGCGATGTTGCGTGCAACTGCGACGCGACGCCGCGGAAGAACCCGCCGCCGATCATCATCCCGCCCGGCGACAAGATCGCCAGGGAGCAGTAACTAGTTCGCGAAGGCGGCAATCCCCGTCTGCGCCCGGCCAAGGATGAGGGCATGCACGTCGTGCGTGCCCTCATACGTGTTTACCACTTCGAGATTCAGCAGGTGGCGGATCACGCCAAACTCATCGACGATGCCGTTGCCGCCCAGCATGTCGCGGGCGTCGCGCGCGATGGCGAGGGCCTTGCCGCACGAGTTGCGCTTCAGCATCGACGTGATCTCCGGCGCGGCCGTGCCTTCATCCTTCATGCGGCCGAGGCGCAATACGGCGTTGAGGCCGAGCGCGATCTCGGTCTGCATGTCGGCAAGCTTCTTCTGAATCAGCTGGTTCGCGGCCAGCGGCCGGCCGAACTGCTTGCGCTCCATCACGTAGTTGCGGGCGCGGTGCCAGCAATCTTCGGCGGCGCCCAGGGCGCCCCAGCAGATGCCGTAACGCGCGCTGTTGAGGCACGTGAACGGGCCCTTCAGGCCGCGGATGTCGGGGAAGGCGTTCTCTTCGGGACAGAACACGTTGTCCATCACCACTTCGCCGGTCAGGCTGGCGCGCAGGCCGAACTTGCCGTGAATCGGCGGCGCGGTCAGGCCCTTCATGTCTTTCTCGAGGATGAACCCGCGAATCTTGTCCTCATCGTCCTTGGCCCAGATGATGAACACGTCGGCGATCGGGCTGTTGCTGATCCACGACTTGCTGCCGGTCAGCGAGTATCCGCCATCGACCTTCTTCGCGCGCGTCAGCATGCCGCCCGGATCGGATCCGTGGCCTGGCTCGGTGAGACCGAAGCAGCCGATGTATTCACCGGTCGCCAGCTTCGGCAGGAACTTCTGTTTCTGCGCCTCGGTGCCGAACTCGTTGATCGGCACCATGACCAGCGAGCCCTGCACGCTCATCATCGAGCGGAAGCCCGAGTCGACGCGCTCGATCTCGCGCGCGATGAGGCCGTAGCTGACGTAATTCATGCCCGCGCCGCCGTACTGCTCGGGAATGACGATGCCAAGCAGGTCGAGCGCGCCCATCTCACGGAAGATCGACGCATCGGTCTTCTCGTGCCGGAACATCTCGAGCACCCGCGGCTGGAGCTTGTCCTGCGCGTAGGCCCGCGCGGTGTCGCGCGCCATCTTCTCTTCGTGGGTCAGCTGCTGCTCGATCAGGAGCGGGTCGCTCCAGTTGAATCGGGACTCGGAGGTTTTGGACATGTCAGGTCGTCAGGTGGTCAGGTCGTCAGGTGGTCAGGTCGTCAGGTGGTCGGGGTTAGGTCGCCAGTCTATCGCGAGTTGACACAGGGGCGGAGCGGGCAGATGCGATCGCCCAGGCCGAGGCGATAAGCGCCGGGCCCAGCAGGATTGCCGTCCCCGGCAGCCAGTCGCTCGAGAGTCCGATCCGCGCCGTCAGCAGCCCGTTGGTGACGACGGCCGCCCAGGCTGCGGCGGAGGAGGCGCGAGCCAGGAAGATCGCCGCGAGGGGGACGATCACGAAGAAGGCATTGCCCAGTGCTCGTTCGGGCGTCTGGACGTAGACCAGTGCGAGCATCGGCAGAATCGCACCGAGGGCGAGCTGCCGCAACAGCACGGGCGCGTGGCGGTAGCCGAGCGCGGCAAAGATCCACGCGAAGCCAAACGGCGAGAAGACGATTAGCGCCTTGCGGGCCAGGAAGGGATTGTTCTGCCACCAGATGGCGAGCCAGGAGCCGGTCGCGAAGTTCGCCGCCGGATTGCGCGAGATCCCCCAGCCGAAATACGTGTCCATGTACCAGTGGAAGCCAAGCAGGATCGACCAGGCGATCACCGCGGGCAGGAACCAGGCGGCCTTCGAACGTTCACGGTTGAGAAATACGGCTATGGCCGGCACCGAGGCCAGCAGCGCGACGGTCTCCTTCGCGAACACGGCCACGGCCACGACGCACGCGACGAGCAACGCCCGGGCGTGCATCCAGCAGTAGAGCAGCACGGCCGCGATCAGAAAGACGAACGGATCGGGCGTGTACGGATCGTACGCGGTGAACGTGAACGCATAGGAGGTTTGCAGCAACGCCGACGCGATGAACGGTGAGGCGAAGCCGGCGGTCACGATCCCGACGGTCGTCCCGGTCAGCGTGTGCGCGAGCCATTGATGCGCGCGCCACCGGAACTCCGGATCCGCCGGCACACGTTCCAGCAGCATGGGCACCAGGACGCGGTAGCAGTAGATGGTGTTGGGGCAGAAGGCCTGCAGCGGGGTGCGGCTGTTGAAGTCGTATTCGGCGCGGTCGCTCAACTTCGGCTGCTCCGGCGCCCCGGCCATGAGGAGCAGCGCGAGCGCGGCGTTGAACGCCAGAATCACTCCAACCAGTCGAACGCGGGCCGGCACTGAAGCGAGTATATAGAGCCTGGCTCGGCCGTGTGACGGGCTGCCGGCGTCGCCGCTCAACTGGTTGCCCATCAATCGTTTGGCGCGGATCTGCTGTTGACTTCGCGTACCACCCCTCCCCATAATTGACCGCAGATCGGACGATAGCGCGCTCCCCAGCCGCTGCCTGAGTCCCCCGTACCCGGTTCCGGGTCGAGACATGACAATGCCGTTCGAAGATCGCATTCGATCCAAGGTCGATCACGCGCTGGGCTCGCTCGTGCAGCAGTTCCTCGAAGAGGCATCTGCAGAGCGGGACGAGGCGGTGCGCGCCGCGAAAATCACCATCTTTGAAGAAGCCGAGCAGGCCGCGCAAACGCGCGTCGCCGATGCGGAAGCGCGCGTGCGCGCGGAGATGGACACGAAGATCGCGCAGGCGCTGGCCGAGGATCGCGAAATCGCCGCCCGCGAGATCCGGCGCCAGGTCGAAGGCGAATCCAATCAGAAGATGCACGAGGCGCTCGCCGCCGCCGAGAACCGCATGCGGATGGCGCTGGCGGATGGCGAAGCGAAGGCGGCCGAGGAGCTCAAGGCCGCGGTCGCCGCGGCGCGAGTCAAGGAACGTGAAATTGAAATGGCCGCGGTCACCCGCCTGCTCGAGAGCATTCGCGGGCTGGATGGCGCGACCTCGCTGAGCGAAGTGCTCGATGCGTTGGCGCTTGCAGCGGCGCGCGAGGCGGCCCGGGCCGCCGTGGTCGTGCTGCGTGCCGACCGTATCCAGGGCTGGCGGATGTCGGGTTTTGGACCGCGTGATGCGCAGCCGAAATCCATCGACCTGGCGCTCGCGGAGTCCGGCGTGATCGGATTGGCCATCGGCGCCGCGCGCCCGGTCACGACGCGGGACAGCCAGACGGCGGCCATCGGTCCGGGATTCGAGACGCTGCCCAGCGACAAGATGGGCCTCGCCGTGCCGGTCATCGTTGGGGGGCGAGTGGTCGCGGTTGTGTATGCCGACGCGGTGTCGATCAACGGCCACCACGAACGGCCCGTGCCGAGCGGTTGGCCGGAGCTGATCGAGATCCTGGCTCGCCATGCTGGTCGATGCCTCGAAGCGCTCACGTCGCAGAAGACGGCACCGCGAATTTCAGCACCGGGTGCACCTGGCGCACCGAGTGCACCTAGTGCACCCAGCGCGCATGGTGCGGCCTCGAGCGCATCTCCGAGTGGGCCGAGCGCGCTGATGCAGCTTACCGATGGGGTGCAGGCGGCTGCGAGGCGCACGGCCCGGCTTTTGGTCGCGGACATCCGTCTATTCCATGAGCCCGCGGTGTCAGAAGGACGAAAGCACCGGAATCTACTTTCGCGCCTGGCCCCTGAAATTGAGAAGGCCCGGCAGGCGTATAACGATCAAGTGCCTCCGGGCGTGCGATCGCACACTGATTACTTTCATCAGGAATTGATTCGGACGCTCGCCGGCGGAGACGCTTCATTACTAGGTCAAATGATTTGACGACCAAGATTCCCACCGTCGTAATCGGCGCCGCCCTGGTGGCGAGCGTCTCGCTGTCGGCGCAGCTGGTCGTGCCGGGCCGCGCAGGCGCGCCGGTCGCGCCCGCCAGGCTCTCGGCCACCGCGCATCCACCGATTCCGTCCGACCTGACGTCGATGTGGCTGGTGCCCCAGCAGGGCGCGAAGCTTGGCCCGGCGCTGACGAACTTCGTGCGGGGCGTGCGGCTCCTCGAGGAAGAGGATCGGGCCGCGGCCGCGTTGCCGCTGTTTCGCGATGGCGCGCTTTCGACCACGCCGGTGGCCGACTACGCGCGGTACTACACCGGCCTGGCGCTGATGAAGCTCGAGCGCTACGCGGAAGCCGATGCGGTGTTTGCTGACCTTGCGGCCCGGAAGATCGAGGGACATCTACCTGAAGACGCGTCCTTTGCACTCGCCGAAGTGCGCGAAGCGCAGAAGGATTACCAGGGCGCCGTCACCGTTTACGAATCGCTGGTGACGCGAAAGCTGGCGCAGCCGCACGTGGCCTGGTTGCGTCTTGGGCTGGCTGCCGACCTGGCGGGATCCCCGGCGCGCTCCGTGGACGCCCTGAGGCGCGCGTATTACGACTTTCCCTCGACGGCGGAATCCGATCGCGCCGGTGACGCGCTCGACAAGCAGGACGTCGAGCTCGACCAGGCGTTCGCCTCAAAGGAACTGGCGCGCGCGGACACGCTCTACCAGGCTCGCCGGTGGACCGGCGCGAAGAAATCGTACGAACGCGTCAAGCCGTTCGTCAGCGGCGCCGAACGCGATCGCGTCGCCCTGCGCATTGCGGCGGCCGACATCAGTCTCGGTCGGTATCGCGAGGGCCGTGATGCGCTGCGTCCGTACCTGACGGGCCCCCTCGCCGAAGAAGCGAACTTCCACGTCGTCAACGCCGTGCGCGGCTTGAAGCTGACGAGCGAGCACCGCACCCTCGCTCGCGAGTTCGTTGAGAAGTTCCCGGCCAGCCCGTTTGGTGAGGAGATTCTCAACAACCTGGCGTCGGCGTACATCATCGATGATGAGGATGCCGACGCCGACGGCGTCTTCCGCGAGATCCTCGATCGCTACCCGGCGGGGCGGTTCGCTGAGCGCGCGGCATGGAAGGCCGGGTGGTGGGCGTACCGGCAGGGACGTTTCTCTGATGCCCTGCAGTACTTCGACAAGGGCTCGGCGCAGTTCCCGCGCTCGGACTATCGCCCCTCCTGGCTGTATTGGGCCGGCCGCGCGGCGCAACAGGCCGGCGACGTCGAGACCGGCGTGGCACGGCTGAAGCTGGCGGCCACCGATTATCACAACTCGTATTACGGCCGCCTGGCCGTGAAGCGCCTCCAGGGCGAGCGCGGCGCGGCCGTTGCGCCCACGTTGCAGCGGCAGCCGCTTGCCGCGCCGGCGATTCCGACGGCGGGCCGCATTGCGTCGCTTCTCTCACTGGGCCTCAATCGCGAGGCGATGAACGAGTTGCAGTATGCGCAGCGCGTGTGGGGAGATTCGCCCCCGCTGCAAGCGACGATCGCCGTGACGCATCGGCGCATGGGGAACGTGCGCGCCGGCATCAATGCCATGAAGCGCGCCTACCCGCAGTATCTCGCGGCCGGCGGCGAAACCATGCCGTCGGAGATCCTGCAGGTCATCTTCCCGGTCGACTACTGGCCGCTGCTGCAAAAGTACGCGAAGGATCGGGGCCTCGACCCGTACACGGTCGCGGCCCTGGTCGCGCAGGAGTCCAACTTCGATCCTGTGGTGGTGTCGCACGCCAACGCCTACGGTCTCATGCAGATTCTGCCGAGCACCGGCCGGAGCTACGCGCGCAAGCTGGGGGTCCGCCCGTTCTCGACCAATCGCCTGAAGGAGGCGGAGATCAACGTGCGCCTCGGCACGCAGATCTTTGCCGATGACATCAGGAAGTTCGGCGGCGTCCACTTCGCGCTGGCCGCCTACAACGCCGGCGGCAGCCGGGTCGTCCGCTGGCAGCGCGAGAAGCCGGGCCTGCCGCAGGACGAGTTCATCGATGACATTCCATTCCCGGAGACGCAGAACTACGTCAAGCGCATCCTGGGTACTGCAGAGGACTACCGGAACCTATACGGCTCTCGGTAATATAGTTCTCGCTCGTGAGCAAAATCCGCAGCGCCAAGCGCCTGGCCTCGATCGCCGACTCGGTGTTCGGCGAAATGACCCGGCTGGCCAGACTCCACAACGCCGTCAACCTGTCCCAGGGGTTTCCCGACTTCGAGGCGCCGCAGGCCATCAAGGATGCGGCGTGCGCCGCCATCCAGGCCGAGCAGAACCAGTACGCGCCGCCGTACGGGACCAAGGCTTTTCGGGATGCGATTGCGTCGGACTTTTCGCGCCGCTACGGCGTGCCCCTGGTCGCCGACGAACAGGTGACGGTGTGTTGCGGATCGACAGAGGCGATGATGGCCTCGATGCTGTCGTGCATCGATCCTGGCGATGAAGTCATCATCTTCGAGCCGTTCTACGAAAACTACGGTCCCGACGCCATCCTTGCCGGAGCAGAGCCGAAGTACGTCCGCCTGCGCGAGCCGGAGTGGCGCTTCGATCCCGACGAACTGAAGAAGGCGTTCAACAACCGCACGCGCGCGATCGTCATCAATTCGCCGAACAATCCAACCGGCAAGGTGTTCTCACGCGAGGAGTTGCAGCTGATCGCGGACCTCTGCCTGCAGTGGGACGTGCTTGCCATCTCCGACGAAATCTACGAACGCATTGTCTACTCGGGGCACGCGCACGTGCCGATCTCGTCGCTGCCCGGGATGGCCGAGCGGACGATCACGACCGGCGGCTTGTCGAAGACCTTCAGCGTGACGGGCTGGCGCATCGGCTGGGCAATCTCGCCACCGGCACTGACCGGCGGCATCCGCAAGATCCACGATTTCCTGACGGTGGCGGCGCCGACGCCGTTTCACGATGCGGGCGTGGCGGCGCTGTCGCTCGGCGAAGCCTTCTACACGCAGATGGCCGCGGATTACCAGGCCAAGCGCGACCTGATGATGGACATTCTCGGGCGCCACGGCTTCACGGCGTATCAACCCGGCGGCGCGTATTACGTGATGACCGACGTCAGCCGCTACGGCTTCAAGACCGACTCGGAATTTGCGCAGTACCTGGTGAAAGAAATTGGCGTCGCGACGGTGCCGGGCAGCAGCTTCTACAGCGATCCCGCGTCCGCGCCGCAGACCGTCAGGTTTTGTTTTTCGAAGCGAGAGGAAACGCTCTTCGAAGCCGATAGACGACTCGCGAGGCTGAACGTTACTTCAGGCGGTAAAGCCTGATGCCGTCTTCTTCCACGACGAACTGCAGCGTCGGCACCGTGTCGATGGCCTGCAGCGCTGCGTCGCTGTAGCGATCGCGGAACGCAGCGACGTGCACCAGCACGTCAGTCACCCCGGCCACCTTCAATTCAGCTAATGCCTGCTCGCTCGGGAACGACCCGAGCGCGCGGCCGCGCGCCAGGAAGGGCTCAGGATGAAACCCGCTGTAGCCGTTGAGCAGCGGCTGGAAGTAGCGGGTGTTGGCGAGCACATAGCGTCCGTTCTCGGCCACGCTGGCGCCGGCATAGAACGGAAACTCCGCCACCACGACTTCGTTCCCGGCGAACCGGTCGTAGATCTTCGGCATGCCGTTGAACGGCGTATAGCCAACCGGTGTCCGGATTGATTCACCGGTGATCAGCACGCACAGGGTGATGGCGATCACCAGCGAGCGGCGGCGATGCCGTCGTTCGAGCGCGGCCGCGGCGAATCCGGCGAGGATCGCGGCGGCAGCCAGCGCGAGCCAGCCCCATCGCGCTACGTTTCGTAGACCGCTGAGCAGCGGAAGAACGTCGTGCAGGATCGAATACCCAGGCAGAGAGGTGCCGAGCGAGAACGCGACGCCGACAACGCCAAGGGCGAGCGTCATGCGGATGCGCGGGTCGGCGAGCCCACGCCCTGCGAACAGCGCAGCCATGGCAAGCAGGCCCACAGTGATGCCTGGAAAGAGCGCCGTGCGCCCTTCATACAGCGCGTGGCTCCACCACTGGTAGTGCAGACGTCCGCCGGTGACGAGGTAATCGCGCCAACCGGCGTTGTACTGCGTCACCACATCAACCGATCGGGCCAGCCCGTAAGCCTGGTCCACCTGGTAGTAGGGCCAGAGAAACGGCGCGAGCAGGATGATGGAAATCCCCGCAGCAATCAGCAGCGGCCCTGGAGATCCTTCGGCCCTGCCGATCACCGGAAGTTCGCGCCATCGCACCACCGCGCATGCGATCAGCGCGTAGGTGGTGAACACCATCAGGTAGTTGCTGCACAGCGCCTGGAGAACGAAGGCAGCGGCGAGCAGTACGCCATCGCGCACTCGCCTCTGCGTGAGCACGCGGTCGAACGCGTACAGCACGATTGGGAAGAACTCGACGTGCATCGCCTGGAGGTGCACGAAGCGCGTCAGCACATGCGCGTTGAAGGCGTAGGCGAGGCCGGCGATCAACGCGGCCGACTGGCTGCCGGTCCACGCCGCCATCACCCAGTACATGGCGAAGCCGGACAGCGTGAAGCCGAGCATGATCAACAGGTTGTAGACCAGTACCGGCGAGACACCGGCCCAGATCAGCGGCGCGCCGAACAGCGACGGCACCAGCATGTGTTCCGAGAATGCCAGCGAGTAGCGTTCGGGGTGAAAAATCGGCGCGTGAAAGAGATTGAGCGGGCTGGTGACGAGCGCGTGGGGGACCCACGAGATGATCCACGTGTTCAGCTCGGCGTCGTGATTATCGAGACGCGCGAGCCCGGCCGGATTGCTGGCGAGCGGCCAGGAATGGAGGACCGCCAGGAACGCGAAAAAGACTAGCGCGGCCAGCCGGTGATTTCGTACAGCCACACGTCGCCGTCCTTCACGATCGGCCGGAGGTAATCAGCGTATTCAAAATCGAGCCCGCGCATGACGCGTTCACGCGTCTCGCCGCTCATCAGGTTGCGGTGGATCACCACGTAGCGCGCCTGCATCGGCTCGAGGATGGCGAACGCGTCGCGGCTCGGGAACGTATTCAGGACCGGCGCGTTGTCGCGGAAGTCCTGCGGGATGTGGTCGCTGTAGCCGTTAATCAGCGGCTGCCAGTGCGCCGTAGAAGACAACATGTACTCCGCGTGGCGATGGAACTCGGGCGGAGTGGCCCAGAAGGGCAGTTCGATCGTCGGCGCCTGGGGCAGATCCGCAAGCGTGTTGTAGGCAGCGGGCAGCGGCGGTGCTTCGCGCATGCGCAGCGGTGCGCGATAGGTATCCGCGGCGGCAAGCAGGAACAGGATCGCGAACGCGGCGTTGGCGTGTTTGCGGCGAATCAGCGCGATCACAGCGGGTGCGGCCAGCACCACCAGGCACAGCGTCACCACGATGCCCGCGCGCGACGGGGCGCGCAGGAACGAAAACACCGGCACGGTGTGATACAGCAGCGTGTAGAGGCCGGCCTTGGGGCCGAACGTCAGCCAGAACGTGAACACCGCGAGAAAGATGTAGAAGCGCGCTTCGTCGCGCTTCAGCCCGATGCCGTCGCGCTCCTTCACGAACGTCGCGCCCCAGCACCCCAGCACGATCGCGATGATGCCCGGAAAGAGCACCTCTGCCGGTTGGTAGAGATATGGCGCCCACCATCGGTGTGCCCACGCCGATGACACCAGCCACGCGCCGACGTTCGCGGAGTACTGGCCGCTGATTGGACGTTCGAACCCGGTCGCGTCCTGCATCTGCAGGTAGGGGAGGAAGAACGGCGCGGTCAGGCCGATGCAGACGGCCGCGGCGACAGCCACCGGGCCCCAGTAGCCCAGATCCTTCCAGCGTCCTCGCGTCGCCGCAAACCAGATTGCCGCCATCGAGATCATGCCGCCGGCGAAGATGCCGTAGTAGGCGCACGCCAGCCCAGTCAGCCACATCACGGCGCCAAGCTCGATCGCGCGCGGCACGCTGGTGCGCTCGAGGAAGCGATGCCAGGCCAGCATGACCCACGGCAGGAAGCCGATCATCAGCAGCTGGATGTGTGCCTGCCGTGCGAACGCAAATGGGCAATAGGCGTAGAGCAGCCCGCAAACGATCGCCGCGCGGCGATCGCCGGTCAGGCGGCAGACGAGGTAATACGTCGCGACGAACGACTGCGCGAACGCAAACAGGAACACGAAGTTGTGCGTCGTGTACGGGTTCTTCGTCAGCGCCCACACCGGCGCGCCGAGCACGCCCTCGACGATGTTGCCCTCGGAAAAGGCGAGCGCGTTGGCGTGCGGGAAGAAGATGTTGGCGCGAAACAGCTGCGACGGATCGGTCGTCAGCGCGTGGGACACCCACGCCACCACCCAGATGCTCCAGCGTCCGTCATTGGTGTCGAGCCGGCCGGCGTTATTGAACTGGAGGACGTAGGGAAGGGTGAAGATGCCCGCGAGGATGACGCCACCGAGCACGACAGCCGTGGCCTCGACGGATCCTCGTAAGCGCATGTGTGACCGTATGTTAGCATCCTGACTGCCCCGCCTGAGGGGCGAATCGCCCCAGTGGATCGCCTACTCGAACTCACCTATCGCGCCGAGCAATCGCACTTCTGGTTCCGCGGCTTCCGCCAGTACGTAACCCCCGCGCTGGCCAGGGCTACGGCCGGGCGCCCGGGCGCGCGCATCCTGGATTGTGGCTGCGGCACGGGCTCGAACCTCGAGATGCTCAGGCCATTCGGGAATGCCGTTGGCTTCGACCTGACACGCATCGGGACCGAGTTCGCGAAGTCACATGGGCACCGAGTGGCTCAGGGCAGCATCGGCGACATTCCATTCAGGAGCGGCACGTTCGATCTGGCCACGTCGTTCGACGTCTTCCAGGTCCTGCCTGATGCGGTAGAGCAGGCCGCGATTCGCGAAATGTCGCGCGTGTTGAAACCGGGCGGATGGTTATTGCTCCACGTGGCGGCGCTCGAAATGCTGCACGGCAAACACTCGGTGCTGTCCGAGGAACACCGGCGCTACACGCGATCGTCACTGCGCGCGCTGGTTGAGGGCGCGGGCTTCCGCATCGAGCGGCTGACCTACGATCACTGTTCGCTGCTGCCGCTCATGCTGCCGGTGAGGGTGTGGCACCGGATGACGGCGGCCAATGGTGTGGTGGAAGCGGGAGAGAATGAAATCACAGTGCCGTCGGCGCCCATCAACGGAGCGCTGACGGCACTGGTGTCGCTGGAGGCAAAGGCGCTTCAGATGTTCGACATGCCGATCGGCACCTCGTTGATGTGCCTGGCACGGAAGCCTTAAGCCCCTACGCCCCTAAGCCCCTAAGCCCTCAGTATCTGACGATCCCGCCGAAGTAGATGCCCTTGAACTTGAGATCGCCTTCATCCTGCTCGGCGGTGTAGAAGATCGCGGTCTTGCGCCAGCCGGCCTGCACGCCGAAATACTTGTTGATGTTGTAGGTGCCGTAGATGTCGACGTCGGTGTAGCTGCCGTCCCCATCGATCTGCTTCTCGATGCTGTCGGGGATGCGGAAGAACTTGATCTCGCCGCCGATCGCGAAATTGCGTGTCAGGTAGCCGCGGCCCGAGAAGTTGAACGCCGGGATCGGCGCCGCCTGTGTCACGAACTCGTTGCCGATCGGGCTTTCGAGGCTGACGTCGATGTTGGTCAGCATCACGTTGACGCCCGCTCCGATGAAGCCGCGCGGAAAGTACAGGAAATCCCACTCGTAGCCGAACGTGTCGGTCGTGAAATCCACGTTGGTCGTCACCGGCAGGCCGACCGTGAAGCGCTGTCCGTTGAACACGAATTCGCGCGTCACCGGGAACGCGTCGGTTTGGTACTTGATCGGCAGATGCTGGTAGCGCAGGCGATGCTTTCTGCCGGGCTTGATGACGACGTCCAGCTTGCCCAGGCGATGCTGCTCGATGCCCAGGTCGGAAATCAGGTCGACGTCCGATCCGAGAATGCCGAGCGATTCGGAATTCACGATCAACGACGGCTCGGCGTTCCACCAGCCATAGCCCACCTCGAACCGGTAATCTTCACCGACGACGGCAGCCTCGCGGGCTTGCGGACGATATTGGGCTGATGCCGTCGTGGCGCTCGCCGCCAGTCCCAGCATTCCCAGAATCACAACGGCGTACACACGACAGACAGAAATTCGCATGGCTATCTCAGGCCCCGACTTCAAGTTAAACGGTTGACGTGGTCTTAGCGCCCAGGGGAAGGGCACCGGTGCCTGCTGGGAGGCGAGGCAATTCAAGGATAGCAGATTTCAGATTTGTGATTTCGGATTCAGTGAGGACGGGAAAGTCTCACGGACTGCCGGGCTAGTAATCGCTGTTATCCGGCCTGATTCCCCAACTGTCTTTGCGGCCATCCAGGCCGCGAACATCCATCCCTCAACACCCGGGCGGCGTCTTGTAGAGCTCCTGAAACAGATCGCGGACGCCGCTCACGAAGTTCCGAACGGCGTCCACGAACTTGTTCATTAGGTCGTCTCTGCTGTTGCCGGCACCGGGCCGCCATTCATGACGGAGACCCAGCCCCTCATTGCCGCGCCGAGGATGACCACGGCGAGCACCATCATCACCACGGTGCAGATGGTGAGAATCCACCCTTCGACGTTGCGCGCCGCGTTGGCGCCGATGGCGAGCGGGTAATAGTTGGTGGTGATGTTCAGGTAACCACCGTAAAGCGTGTTGGTGCCCAGGAAAGCCAGCGGCACGAGCGTGACCCAGATGTACTTGGCGCGCCCAAGGTTGATCAGGATGCTGGTACACACTGCCAGCGCCACTGATGCGAGTAGCTGGTTACCGACGGCGAACAGGGGCCAGATGGTCGTCACCTGGCCTGTATAGATGAAGTATCCCCACGACACCACCATGATCGACGTGGCGATTGCGCCTGCCAGGAGGTTGTCGTGGGGATACTTCATCTATACAGGCCAGGTGACGACCATCTGGCCCCTGTTCGCCGTCGGTAACCAGCTACTCGCATCAGTGGCGCTGGCAGTGTGTA
>DATMJU010000275.1:0-3297 GCA_035553795.1 Vicinamibacterales bacterium | reverse complement strand
TGGCCTGGCTGACCGGGAACTTCGGGTCGTAGAACCCGTCGGCGCGCGGACGCGTCGAGACCAGCTCCATGCCGAACGCCGCGACACCGGCATCCTTGGCGCCGGCCTTCAGGCCGACGCGCGGATCCTTCGGATCAGCGGGCTTCTGCTGCGCGCCGACGGTGACGAGGCCGGCAGCCGCGAATCCAGCAATGGCGATGCCTTTGACAATCCGAAAACCGATATCCGACATCCGCAATCTCATTTCTTGATCTCCTTCAGCATCGCGCCCATACGATCGATTTCCATCTGCTGATCCGCCACAACATCAGACGCGAACGCGTAGATGCTGCCTTCCTGTCCGGCGCCGGGTGACTTGAACAATTCGTCGACCATGGTGATCGCGCCGCCGTGGTGCTTGATCATGCCAATCAGGAAGAGGCGATCGAATTCCACGCCCTTGGCGGCGGCGAGCGCCGCCATCTCTTCCGACGTCAGCATGCCCGGCATGAAGCCGCCCGGTTCGTGATGCGCGTGCGGGCCCGGAATCTCCTGGCCGCGCTCCTTCAGCCACGTCCGCATCATGTTCATCTCGTCGTCTTGCGAGACCTGGATGCGGAGGCCGAGGCGCTTCATGTCGGGGTTGTTGGAATTGGCCATGAGCAGCGCCACCATCTCCACCGCCTGCGCGTGGTGGCCGATCATGCCTTGCATGAACTTCACGTCGGCCGCGGTGGCGCCGACCTTGGACAGGTCGGTGGCTTGCGCTTCAGTGATCGTCTTGGTGTCCTGACCCGGAGCGCCAGGTTGAAGGATGCGGGTTCCGGTGGACGAGCCGCCGCCTGCGGTCTTGCAAGCCGCTCCGCCAACGGCGAAGACGGAAAGTACGAGTAGGGCTACTAGCCGGGAAAATACAATGTTGGGCACCTGCCAAGTTTACTGAAATTTCATACTTTCCGGGGACGAACGACTGCGGTTTCGGTCAGGGCTGCCGGGGGCCTTTGCCGTATTCACCCGTCGTTTCCTCGACCCGGAATTTCCAGTCAAGGTTGACCGATTCCACGAGGAAATCGTAGGTCCGGGGGCCTTCGTCGTATTCGGCGGTACCGGTGCCCGTTCCCTTGTGGTCGGCGACGATGCCAAGGGTCCGGCCGCTGATGGCGGAGCGCAGGGTGAGCTTAAAGGTGCCCCCGCCGGGCGGGGACTCGTTGGACGTTTCCCAGATGATCCGGAAGCGCCCGGTCTCACTGGGAATGTCGCCAACGGTCGCCGTGCCGCGACCCTGCCAGGACCCGACAGGCCGCGTCACCGACACAATCGGCTGGGGCTCGGACGGTTTGGGAGTGCACCCTTGCACGAGAAGTATGGCAAACGCGAGGGTGGCCAGTTGACGCACGCCAATAACTCTATCGGTCTCGTGGTTCCTGTGGCGACAAACCTTCCTGTGGCGACGTCTGGCTTCTGTGGCGACAAACCTAAAGGTTTGTCGCTACAAGTAGGTTTGTCGCTACTGGAGTCGCCAGCTACTGCTGATTGCTCGCCGGCACGATCGGCGCACTCCACTCCGGTGGATTCAGGCCCATCAGGTGCTTCACGAAGAAGTCGAATCGCTTGCGCTCGCCGTAGTCGGCGTACTGGCCGCCGCGGCCCGCGTTGTGATCTTCACCAGGAAACACCAGCAGATCGAAATTCTTGTTCGCCTTCACCAGCGCGTTCACGACCTGCATCGTCGACGCCGGGTCGACGTTGGTATCCAGCTCGCCGACCATCAGCAGGAGCTTGCCTTGCAGCAGGTGCGCGTGGTCGACGTTGGACGAGGCGGCGTACTGCGGGCCAATCGGCCATCCCATCCACTGCTCGTTCCACCAGATCTTGTCCATGCGGTTGTCGTGGCATCCGGCGTAGGACACGGCGACCTTGTAGAACTCGGGATGGAAGAGCAGGGCGGCCATCGCGTTCTGCCCGCCTGCCGAGCCGCCGTAGATGCCGACGCGGCTGATGTCGTACCACGGGTTCTTCGCCGCGAACGCCTGGTGCCACTTGATGCGATCGGGGAAGCCGGCGTCCCTGATGTTCTGCCACGCCACGTCATGAAACGCCTTCGATCGATTCGAGGTCCCCATGCCGTCCATCTGCACGACGATGAAGCCGAGCTCGGCTTGTGCCTGCATGCCCGAGTAGGCCGAGAAGGACTTCGGGGTGTGCGTGCCGTGCGGGCCGGCGTAGATGTACTCGATCACCGGATACTTCTTCGACGCATCGAAGTCGCGGGGCTTCCACACCAGGCCCCAGATGTCGGTGGCGTTGTCGCGGCCTTTGGCGACGAACACCTCCGGCGCCTTCCACCCGCTCTTCGTGAGCGCGGTGATGTCCCCCTTCTCGATCGACGCGACCAGCGTTCCATCCGCGCGATGCAGCTCCGCAACGCCCGGCAGGTCGACGCGCGAGTAGTGATCGACGTACATCGACATGTCCGATGAGAACTCGACGGTGTGATTTGCATCAGCGGTAGTCAGCCGCATCATGCCGGTGCCGTCGAGATTGATGCGGAAGTAATGCTGGAAGTACGGATCCTTCCCGGCGTCCATGCCGCCGGCGCTGAACCAGAGCTGGCGCTTCCCTTCGTCCACCTTGACGACGTGGCGGACGGGCCAGTCGCCCCTGGTGATCTGCGTCTTCACGGCGCCGGTGACACCGTCGACGAGATAGAGGTGATTCCAGCCGTTGCGCTCGGACATCCAGATGATCTCCTTGCCGTCGGCGAGATCGAATCGATAGCGCTTACCCTGCTGGAGGTTGGCGGCCGTGCGGTTGTAGTAGAAGAACGTCTTCGGCTCCTCCGAGATGACGGCGCGTGCCGCGCCGGACTGCGCGTCGACTTCAATGATGCGATACACCTGGTGCCCGCGCTCGTTGTACTCGAATGTGAAGGCGCGGCTGTCCTTGCGCCACACCATGTCGGACAGGTCGTACGGATTGGGAAACAGCTTCGCGTCGATGACGATCTGCTTCTGCGAGCGGACGTCGAACAGCACCGGCTGCTCGAGGTCGAGCAGGTCGCCGGGCTTGGCATACTGCGCGGCCCAGTGCTCGGGCTGCAGTTGGTCTTCAGGCGACGAGGCGACGTAATGGACGAGTCGCCGATAGCCGGGGCGGACGCGATAGGCCACGACCTTCGACGAATCCGGCGACCAGGCGATCGTCGCGCCGTCGTAGTAGTTGCCCTCCGAGCCGTCCGTGCTGAGCGCCATGCGCCGGTCACCGCCGAACGGGCGAATGGCGACGTTATGGTTGTCGATGAACGCCATCCACTTGCCG
>DATMJU010000274.1:0-3803 GCA_035553795.1 Vicinamibacterales bacterium | reverse complement strand
TAGAATGATCGAATTCCAACCATCCGGCTATCGCATGGTTGGAATCCAAGGCCAATAGGCCTATGGAGCCAGTTTGAGCTTGGGACGCACCCGCTCAAACGCGCGAATCACTTCCTGCACGGCGCGCGGTGTCCGGCTCATCTTTGGGTAGACCCAACCGGTTTCACGCACCAGCGAGCGCCCCTCGATGCGGGCGCAGAACATCTGCCCGGCGGCCACGTCGCGGGCCACCGCCTGGTAGGGGATCACGGTGATGCCGATGCCGTTCCGGACCATCGCCTTGATGATCTCGACGTTCTCGGTTTCCATCACGATCTGCGGCTCGATGCGGGCCGTCATGAAGAACTCGTCCACGGCGCGGCGGGTATTCGAACCCGACTCGAACAACACCCACGGCTCGCCGACCAGGTCGCTCGGCAGGATCTTCTTCTTCTTGGACAGCGGGTGCTTCGCGCCCGTCACGACCAGCAGCTCTTCCTGCAGCACGGGCACCGTCACCAGGTCCGGCTGATCGACCGGCAGCGTCAGCAGCGCGAGGTCGCCGGCGCCGGCGCGCAATTGCGCGAGGCAGCGTTCAGAACTGCCGGTCACCAGCTTGAGGTCAATCTCGGGATGTTGCCGCTTGAGTTCGGTGAGCAGCGGCGGGAAGACGTAGAGACAGACCGTCATGCCGCCGAGTAGGCGCACCGTGCCGCGCAACGACTCCTGGCTGTCGGTAATGCCGGCGATCGTGTCCTTCAGGTCCTGGAACACGCGATGACTGAGCTGGAGCAATGATTCGCCAGCCGGCGTGATCCGGATGCGGCGTCCAACGCGCAGGAACACCGGCTCCTTGAGTTCGTCCTCGAGCAGCAGAATCTGCCGGCTAATCGCCGACTGGGAAACGTGGAGCTTTTGCCCGGCCGCGGTGAATGAACCAGTTTCTGCGATGGCTCTTATGATTTCTAGTTGTCGAAGGTCCACGTTGCTCTCCAAGAATGCATGGCAGCATATATCTCGGAGAGAGATGGATTCAAGGGTAACTATTGCGGATACAGCTATAAGGCTCGCTTGGGTCGCGGCGGCGCTTCGTTGAGCGCGCTCTTGGCGCGCGCCACTGCTTCCTTCAGGTAGTGCGCGTCGAGTTCGATGCCGACGAAACTGATCCCCAGCGTGGCGCATGCAACGGCCGAACTTCCCAGTCCAAGGAATGGGTCGGCGGCCACCTTCACCCGGCCGGTGCCGTGCAGGCGCAGGCAGTAGGCCGGCAGCCGCCACGGGAACGTCGCCGGGTGCGGCCGCTCCTTGTCGCGGCTCTGGATGGTGTCGTAGGGCAGGAACCACGTGTTCCCGCGGCAGCGCAGGCCTGAGCCGGCCTTCTCCCACCGGGTGATGTTCGACTTGTCCTGGTATTTCACGCCGACGGCCTGCCGATCGATCGGCGTGTCGCCGGCCTTGCTGAAGTGGAAGACGAACTCGTGGCAGTCGTTGAGGAATCGCTGGCTGTTGATCGGCTTGTAGTGGCCGACCGCCAGGTCGTCCTTCAATCCGGCCCGGGAGCCGGCGAGCGCCTTCTCGATGGCGATCGACTTCACCCAGTGAATGATGTTCTGGAGCTGGAGGTGGCGCCGGGCCGCCTGCGCCACGTCGAGGGCGGTCCACGGGTCCTTGGGCTTGGCGCCGACGTTCAGGAACAGCGACCCCTTGTCGGACAGGACCCGCGTCGCCGCCTTGATCCACTCGCCGGTCCAATCCAGATACTCACTCTGTGGTAAGCCATCGTCGTAGCTGCGGTACTGGATACCTAGATTGTAGGGAGGCGAGGTGACGAACGCGTCGATGGAGCCGGCGGGGAGCCGGTTGAGGGTTTCGACCGCGTCGCCGTGATAAAAGCGCAGCCTCGTTCGGCCACGCTCGAGAACGGCGTAAGGTTTTGGCAGCGAGCGAGGCACGTCAGTCAATCTTAGCTGACTGCCGTGATTGCCCGGCGGCCAGACAGCCTGACGGCCCGACTACCTGACTACCTGACTACCTGCTTAAGACGCTCTCGCCGCGATGGTCGTCATCGAAACAGCGGCATAGCGCTCACGCTCGGCCGACACCGTATGGTTGCGGCGGTGCGCGTGGCTGCCACAGCCAACGCCCTTTTCTTCGACGTAGACCACTTCACGCGTGCTGGCGATGTCGCGGTAACGACCGACGACGCAGCCACACGTCAGTGTCGAGAACCCCAGAATGCGAACGACGCTCATCGACTTCATCCCCTCGATGCCGACAATTAGCAAGTACCGTGCCGCTCGACTCGAGGACAACTCATCTGGGAGATTGCCAGTTCCGCAGCGCGGAGCGCTCTCTGAAGTGGCACTTTCTACACAGTGCAATGAGGTAGAGCGCACACAGTGCGCACAATCGAAATGTACAGCGTTGGATCGCGCGCTTCAGCGAATTGAATTCAAGCCTGCTCTAGCAGTTTCCGATGTCGGATCAATCGTCAATGCTTCAGAAAAGTAACGTCGCGCGAGTTCGCGGTTACCTGCCTGGAGTTCGAGCGTCGCAAGGTTGGCGTAGGTGCCAGGCTCTTTCGGATCAACCCGGATCGACATCTCGAATGCGGCGCGCGCGGCATCGCGTTGCCCAGTTTCTGCCAGCGACGCGCCAATAAGGTTATGCGCCTTGGCGTTGCCAGGGTCGAGGGCGACGGCGTTGCGTGCGGCCTGAAGGGCGGCCACCGGCCGGCCCTGAAGGAAGAAGAGGGAGGCCGAGTAGTAGTGCGACCAGCCGTCCTTGGGGGCTTCCTGCAACAGGCGATGGGCCACCGGCTCGAGGCGGCTCACGTCGCCGATGTCGGCGAGGATCGAAGCCATCTGTTCGAGGGCCGGAACATTGCCCGGGTTCGCCTGCAGCATGTCGAACGGAATTCGGATGGCCGCCTCGATGTTGTTCTGGGAGGCGAGGACCCGCGACAGCGCGAGACGAGCGGTCGACCGGCCCGGATCGGCCGCCAGCCGTGTGAGAAAACCCTGGGCTTCGGGAATATTTCCCAGTGACGCGGCGGCGCGGATCAGCCCATCGAGCGCCTCGGCGTCGTCCGGATTGCCCTCGAGCGCTTTGGACAGGTCGTTGAACGCATTCTGGAAGGCTTGCGCCCGCAGCATCATCAGGCCGCGGTCGCGCCAATCGGCGGGCGTGGCATCCGCGAACGCCTTGGCGACCGCCGGCGGTTTCGCGCTCGCTGCTGCCAGTGTTCGGAGCGCGGCGGCGTTGTCATCCCGCTTCCCGCCGAAGATGCTGCGTGGTCCGGAAAACTCGAGGGCGGATCGATCGTCGGTTTGCAGCGGGGCGCCGTTGGCCCAGGCCCGAAGGGCCTCGCCCTGAGCCACGAACAGCGATGAGACCGAGAACGGGCCCTTGATGCCGACGGTGGCGAGATCCTCCGCCACGCGGGGCCGCTGCGTCGCCGCTGCGATACCGGCGATCCGGGCGTCCATTGGCTCGGTGGAACCGACCAGCAGGACATCTGCCTCGCCAACCAGCCACATCGTCCCTTCCGGAAAGACAGACAGGAACGTCGCGACGATCGAGCGGAGATCGTCGTTGCTGATGTCGTAGGTATGCGCCCACTGGCAGAGCATGCCGCCCGGCGCCAGCCTGCCGCGGGCGCCTTCGAAGAACTCGCGCGTGAACAGAGACGCGATGCCCGCCATCCATGGATTCGACGGCTCCGACACGATGACGTCATAGGTCTGCTCGCCCAGCATGAGGTGCGTGCGGCCGTCGCCGACGATCAGCCGGGTGCGCGGATCGGCGAGCGCCTTATGGTTCTC
>DATMJU010000273.1:0-2231 GCA_035553795.1 Vicinamibacterales bacterium | reverse complement strand
GTATAGAGCTCATCGAGAGACGTGGCCACCGGCCCGCCCCCTTCGATGTTCAGAGTGTTCTGCAACTCCGAAATGATCGCCAGCAGGCGGTTGAACGCTTCTTGGCGGGCGCGCACGTCCTTCCGCTCGATCGCGTCGCGGCCGGCGTTGAGAAACCGCAGGGCGCCGTCATACAACATCACGACGAGTTCCAGCGGCGTGCGCGATTGCACTTCGATGTTGCGGTAAGCAGCGAGTCCCTTGGGCGGATAGGTCATGGCTAGAGCTGAACCTGGGAAAGCGAGCCACTCTGGCTCTTGAGTCGCGACATCGCCGCGTCGGCGGCGGTGAATTCCTGCTGCAGGGCGGCGCGGCGAATCGCCAGCCGCGCGGACATGGTGTCCACCTGGACGCCGAGCCTCGACACCTGCGTATTGAGCTGCGTCTGCGCGCTCTGCACGAAGCCGCCGCTGCGGGTGTAGCCCTTCACGAGATCTTCGAGCGCGGCGAACGCGCCGTCGCCATCGAGTCCGCCGAGCAGCCGGGCCACGTCCGACGTGCCGTTCTTCACGGCCTCGTTGAAGACGCCTTCCTTGAGCTGCATGGTGCCGGTGACCGTCATCTCCAGGCCGATCTGCGCCAGGTAGGTGTAAGGGCCGCCGGAATCGTACTCGTCGCTCAGGACCCCGCGAAGCGCGCCCTTCACGCTGCGCAGCAAGGCCTCGCGGCCAAGCGCGGCTTGATCGCCACGCGCCGTCGCGGCGTTCTGATCGTTCACGAACTTCATCACGTCGTTGTAAGCGGTGACGACGCTTTGCAGCTTGGTCTTCAACGCCGACGCATCCGCGCTGACGTCGGCGACGACCGTGCCCGTGTCTTCCTTGAGCAGCGTGATCGTGGCGCCGGGGATCGCGGAATCAAGCGTATTGCCGGCGCTGGTGATCGCGATGTTGTTGACGGTGAGCTGGGCGTTCTTCGCCTGGACGGCGTTGTCCTCGACGTCATCGCCCGTGACGCCATCGTCGTCGAAGTCGGTGAACTCGAGGTCGAACGCGCCGCCGGTGAGGTTGTCGGTGACGGTGAAGGCGTTGTCCGCGCCGGTGTTCTTGCCGGTGAGCACCAGCTTGTAGCTGTCAGGGCCCGATTGCACCACCGCGGCCCGCGCCGGCGCATCCGCATTGGCGTTGATCGCGTCGCTCAGTTGCCGCAGTGTCATCGAACTGCTGACGGTGATGGTTTCGCTGCCGATGGTGATCGAGCCGCCGGTTGCGACGGTCGTCGTGTTGGCGTCAGGCGCGGCATTCGCGGACGCCGTGACCTGGGCTCGGGCCAGGTCGGTTACAGAAATGTCGTAGCGGCCAGCCACGCCAGAAGATCCGGCGGAAATGCTGACGGCCGTGCTATCCGAGCTGGTGGCCTTGAACGGTGTGGCGTCGCTGGGTGTCGATAAAGCGGCAGCCGCATTTTGCAGGGTGGTGAGGCGCGACGAGAACGTCCCGAGGTTGTTCACCTGGGATTTCAGCGTGGTCTGCCTCTTTTGCAGAGTGGTGAGTGGCGCACTCTCGGCCTGCATGATCGTGTTGAGGATCAGGCCGAAGTCGATGCTGTTGAAGCCGCTGAAGGTGATTCCGGAGCTCACGGCGTTGCCTTATGCCAAGTTGGTGCCACTAAGAGAGATCGGGCGGGAACCGTATACCGGCCCCGCCCGATTCGCCGTTTTAGCGGAGCAGCGAGAGAACCGACTGGCTCGACTGGTTCGCCTGCGACAGGGCGGCGATGCCGCTCTGGGTCAGGATGTTGTAGCGGGTCATGTTCGCCGATTCCTCAGCGACGTTCGCGTCGCGGATGCGGCTTTCGGCGGCCTTGGTGTTCACGACCTGCGACTGCGCCAGGCTGACCGCGAAGGACAGCTTGTTCTGCAGAATACCGACGGTGTTCTGCACGTCGCCGAGGTCATCGATCGCGTCCTGCACTTCGCCGAGGGCCGTCGCCGCGCCCGCCGCCGTCGTGAACGAGGTCGTCGTCAGGCCGAGCGCCGTGGCGGTCGCCGCACCGATCGAGGACTCCGTGATCTTGCCGTTGGCCGCCGTCGCCTCGCTCGAGACGAACACCGAGAAGCCCGTCGCGGTCGCCATGTCGGCCACCGTGGCTTCGCGCGTGATTTCCGTCAGGATTTCGCCGTATTCGTCCGACAGCTTGCTGATGTCGGCGTCGCTCGCGCCGTTGGCGGCCTGCGTCGACAGGGTCGCGAG
>DATMJU010000272.1:0-4247 GCA_035553795.1 Vicinamibacterales bacterium | reverse complement strand
GGCAGCGACGAGATCTACGTCGGCGAGATTGACCTCGACGCGCTCAGTGCGGCCTCACCGGCCGAGACCATGCGCGTGCGGAGCCTGCCGCGCTATCCGTCCGTCGTGCGCGACGTGTCGTTGCTCGTCAACGATGCCTTGTCTGCCGAAACGCTTCGTGGCACCATTCGAACGGCTGCGCCACAAACGCTCGTGGACGTTCGCGAATTTGATCGTTATCAGGGCAAGGGCATCCCTGAAGGCAAAGTAAGCTTGTCCTACCGGCTGACGTTTCAATCGCCGGAGCGGACACTCACCGACGACGAAGTGAGCGCGGCCATGGCGGCAATCATCGCCGCCCTCACGCGCGAACTGGACGCGGTACAGAGATAAAGACACATGGCAACCACCACCAAGACCCCCGGCCTCGAATCCATCGATCGTCTCGAAGAGAAGATCAAGCTGCTCGTCAACACCATCGTCCGCATCAAGGGTGAACAGACGCGCGTGGCCGAAGAGAACGTCAAGCTGAAGGCTGAGATTGACGGGCTGAAAGCGCGCATCAACACCGCTGAAAGCGCCGGAGCCGAAGTCACGACGTTGCGCGAAGAGCGCGACCTGATCAAGACCCGCGTCTCCGAGATGCTGAAGCAGCTGGACGGCCTGAACCTGTGAACCTCGAACCTCTGAACCGCTGATGTCCGACCCCAAAGTCGTCCACATCGAGGTCCACGGCCAGAAATATCCGATCCGGACCCAGCTGGATCCCAAGTACGTCGAGGATCTCGCGCAGTTCGTCGAAGCCCGAATGACCCTCGCTTCGAAGAGCTCGCCGTCGAGCGATGCCGTGGGCCTGGCGATCCTGACCGCACTGAACATCACGGACGAGTACTTTCGGGCCAAAGCGGCCCTCACCAACAGCTCGGGAGTCCTGACCGCGCGCGCCGAAGCCATCGAGCGCATCGTCGACCAGGCGCTCGAACTCGCCGAATAATCTTCTTGCCTTTTCGCGGCGCTTCCTGCCGCGTCATCAGCTGCTCTTCGCCCTCTCTTCGCCGTCAAGCTTGACCGCGGGGGGTGGGAAGCCTAAGATCGAATCTCCTGCTTTGCTCGTGATGGTTTAGAGGCTCGTCTGAGCCGATGTTTTTAACCCAAGCGAGTTGCGACGGCCATGTGGTGTGCATGCCTCCGCGGAGAGGAAGCCTAAAGCGTGGTTTTTACAGCAGCTCCACCTTCTAACGAAGGTTCAGCGATCCTCGCCACACGGCAAAGCGGGACTTCAAATCGACCTGAACGGGCCTCTGATGTCGGCCCGTCTGGAGCGCTTAAGTCAACGTCGTCGTCGATCGGCCCCTTATGACTGTTGCTGATCTCGGCGAACACGCCCTTCTGGCGAGGATTCTGGCTCGCCTGCCCCGCCCCTCTCCGCTGGTCCTCGTCGGGCCTGGAGACGATGCCGCGGTGCTGGCGCCCGTCAGGAATGAACGGTTAGTCGTCACTACGGACGCCGTTGTCGAAGGGGTGCACTTCTCCCGCGCCTTTTCGTCCCCGGCGGATATCGGGCACAGGGCGCTCGCCGTCAACCTGAGCGACCTCGCGGCCATGGGTGCCACCCCGCGGTGGGCGCTGTTGTCGCTGGTCCTGCCCGGCTCGTGGCTGGTGGCTGACGTCGAAGATCTTGTGGACGGCATGGGCGCGCTGGCCGGCTGGCACGGCGTTTCGGTCATCGGCGGGAACATTACCCGCACGGATGGCCCTCTCGTCGTGGACATCACGGCCGGAGGCGGAGTCGGGTCGCGAAAGTGGCTCACGCGAAGCGGGGCGAAGGCGGGCCACGAGATTTGGCTGAGCGGCGCGATCGGTGGGGCGGCGGCGGGACTCGAGATGTTGCGCGGCGCGGTTCCGGGTTCCGGGTTGCCGGCTACGGATTGTGTGCGACGTCACCAAAGGCCTGAGCCGCGAGTGCGCTTGGGGATGGCGCTGGCAAGGGCGAGGGTCGCAAGGGCCGCCATGGATCTGAGTGATGGCCTGGCCGATGCGTTACGGCAGGTTGCGGCTGCGAGCGGTGTTGGCGTTCGTATCGACGCGGACGCGCTCCCGATCGAACCCGGCGCACGTGAGTGGTGGACGTCACGCGGGGAGGATGCCGAACTCCGCGCCATCGCCGGCGGCGACGACTACGAGTTGCTGTTTGCGGTGCCGCCGAAGAGCGGCCGCGCGCTACGGGCCGTCGGAAGGCAGATATCGGATCCGCCGCTGACGAAGATCGGGGTGTTCACGAAGGCCCCCGGCTCACTCGTCGTGGTGCGAGGGAACGAAGAGCACGCGTTACCGGAAGGATTTGAACACTTTGCGAATCGCTGAGTCGTACTGGCGGAAGGTAATAGCGACGTTATCTGTCGCGACGGTCTTCGTGTTGCTGTACGACATCCAGACCCGCGATTCGAAGTCCGAGGCCAGCGTCACGACGGTCACCGAGTCCGGAGTCCTGCCCCACGCCGGTGCGCGCATGCAGTTCCAGGCGACCGCCTACTGCAAGGGAGAGACAACCGCCTCCGGCGTCGGCGTGCGCACGGGCATTGCCGCGGCGGATCCTGCCATCCTTCCCGTTGGCAGCGTGGTCAGGCTCGAGACGCCAAACCCCAAGTACAGCGGCGTATGGACGGTTATGGATACGGGCCCTGCCGTACGGGGCCGCACCGTCGATCTGTATCTCTGGAGCTGCAAGGACGCCTTGCAGTTCGGCCGCCGCAAGGTACGCCTGACCGTGCTGAGGCTTGGCTGGAGCCCGGAAAACAGCATCCCTGGCATGGTCGACACGCTGTTTCGCAAACGCGAGGCCGAATCCAAGAAAACCGCCCCGCCGGCGCCCCCTCTACCCGCCACGCTTCCCTCTCCCGACCCGCCGAGATAAGAAATTACCAATTAGGCCTGATGGCCTGTTGGCCCGTAGGCCTGATGGCCTGTATGATTCCGGCCTATGCATGCACTGTATGTAGTGCTCCCGGCGTTAGGCATTCTTGCAATTGCGTACCGTTATTACAGCGCGTTCCTCGCCACCAAGGTCTGGATGCTGGACGATGCGCGCAAGACGCCCGCCCATACCAAATTTGATGGCGCCAACTACTACCCGACCAGCAAGTGGGTCATGTTCGGCCATCACTTCGCGGCCATCACCGGCGCGGGTCCGCTCGTCGGCCCGATGCTCGCGGCCCAGTTCGGCTACGCGCCGGGCCTGATCTGGCTCGTCGCCGGCTGTTGTATCGCCGGCGCGGTGCACGACGGCATGGTGCTGTGGGCGTCGACCCGCCGCGGCGGCCGCTCGCTCCCCGACATCGTCAAGCAGGAGATCAGCCCGACGATGGGCCTGGTCGCGGCGATCGTCATCATCCTGATCCTTGTCGTCGCGCTGGCCGGACTCGGCGTCGCGTTCGTCAACGCGCTGGCCGACAGCGTGTGGGGCACCTTCACGGTGGCCATGACCATCCCGCTGGGCATGTTCATGGGCATGTGGATGTATGTGTGGCGCAAGGGCAAGACGACTGAAGCCACGATCCTCGGCGTGATCGGCCTGCTGTTCGCGCTGTGGGCGGGCGAACCGATCAGCCACTCGGATTCGTGGTTCGCGAGCCTGTTCCACTTGAACCGTAACCAGATCGTGATCGCGCTCTGCATCTACGGGTTCGCCGCGTCGATGATGCCGGTGTGGCTGCTCCTCGCGCCGCGCGGCTACCTCAGCTCGTTCACGAAGATCGGCACGATCTTCCTGCTCGCGCTCGGCGTGATCATCGTCAATCCGGAATTCAAGATGCCGGCATTGAGCGAATTCGCCGGCGGCGGCGGACCGATCGTGCCGGGCCCGCTGTTCCCGTTCTGCTTCATCACCATCGCGTGCGGCGCCATCTCGGGCTTCCATGCGCTGATTAGCTCCGGCACCACGCCGAAGATGATCGACAAGGAAACGGACATCCGCCCCGTCGGCTACGGCGCAATGTTGATCGAAGGCGTGGTCGGCTTGATGGCCCTGACCGCCGCGGCCTCGATGGAGCCGGGCGATTACTTCGCGATCAACACCACTCCCGCGGTCTACGCCAACCTGACGTTCGAAGGACAGGCGCTGTCGCCGGTGCACGTGCCGGCCATCGAAGCGGCCGTCGGCGAGAACGTCATCGGACGCACCGGCGGCGCGGTGTCACTCGCGGTCGGCATGGCGCAGATCTTCGCGGCGCTGCCAGGCATGTCGAGCCTGCTCGCCTACTGGTATCACT
>DATMJU010000271.1:0-3487 GCA_035553795.1 Vicinamibacterales bacterium | reverse complement strand
TCCTCGTCCTCGCGCGGCACATAGCCGTCGACACTGACGCTGGTCGAGTTGTTGCCGGACATGCCGAGCGGCAGGCGCGAGCCGAACGCTGCCGCCTGCACTCTCGGCAGCGCCGTGACGGTCTCGATGGTGCGCCGCTGGAAATCGCGGAGCCGCTCACCGGTGTAGCCGCTTTGGAACATGTCCATCGACGCCGTGACGACCCCATTCGGATCGAACCCTGGCGACAACGATTGCGCGGCGATGAAGCTGCGCAGGAACAAACTGGCGCCGATCAACAGCACGAGGCAGACCGCGACCTGCGCGACCACCAGCGCGCTGCGCAGGCGTCCGCTGCTCCGGCCACCGCCGCCGCTGCGTCCCTCTTCCTTGAGCGCGTGCATGGTGTGCGAGCCCGAGGCCTGCAGCGCCGGCGCAAGACCGAACACGAGGCCCGTGATTACCGAGACGATCAACGCGAACGCCAGCGTCGTACCGTCCATGCGCAGGCCAAGATCGAACGGCATGTCGACCGGCGGCACGAACGCCATGATGACGTCCATGCTCCAGTAGGCCATCACCACACCGGTGACGCCGGCCGCCAGCGCCAGCATCAACGATTCGGTAAGCAATTGCCTGACGAGACGCATGCGGCTGGCGCCAAGCGAAAGGCGCAGAGCGATCTCGCGCCGGCGGGACACCGCCTTCGACAACAGCAGATTCGCGACGTTCGCGCAGGCGATTACGAGCACCAACGCGACGAGCACCGTCAGCACCGTGAGGACGGGCCTGAGCACCGTCGCGGCGCCAAACGGCGCATCCCACGTTTGCACAATGCGCAGCCGGCGGCCCTCGTTGAAATTCTTGTACTCCTGTTCGAGCTGCGACATGATCGCCGTGGCTTCAGCCTGCGCCTGCGCATCCGACACGCCGGGCTTCAGGCGCGCCACCAGCTGGAACCAGCCGTTCCCGCGCGCGTTGAGCCGATCGCCACCCATCATTTCGCGCTGCATTGCCATCGGCACCCAGAGCGATGCGGCGATGCCCCCAAACGCGCCGATGAACCCTTCGGGCGTCACGCCGACGATCGTCATCGGCGTGTTGTTGACGGTGACCTGCTTGCCGATCGCGGACGGATCGCCGCCGAAGCGTTGTTGCCAGTAGGTGTAGCTGATCACCGCCACGGGATGTCCGCCGGGCGTCACGTCATCCTGCGGCGTGAACACGCGACCGGCAACCGCGGGCACGCCGAGCACCTGGAAGTAGTTGCCGCTGACCAAACCGCCCCAGCTCCGCTCGGCGGTGTCGTCGACAGCGACGTTGTAGGTCTGGTCGTCCTGCGCCACCACGTCGAGCATCGTGGCGCGATCGCGGAAATCCTTGTAGTTGGGATACGACCACGACCGGCTGGCGCCCTCGCGATTCTCCATGGCGGCGATGCGCAGCGATCCCGCGTCGGTCGCCAGAGGGATCGGCCTGAAGAGGACCGCCTGGACCCAGGTAAAGATCGTGGTGTTGGCGCCGATGCCAAGCCCCAGCGAGAGGATGGCCGCGAAGGTCAGCCCCGGGTTCTTGAGCAGTGAACGGACGGAATAGCGGATGTCGGCGACCAGTGTGGACACAGCGTGCTCCTGAGGTCGGTTAGACGGCCTCAGGAGCTCAACAGTTCATCGACGAACGCGGCGGCACGCGAAATAAATTCGGGTGCCCAGACGTGGCCACCCTCGAAGACGTGCTCGGCGACCGCGGCGCCGCCTGCCCGCAGCACGGCTAGATCGGCCGCCGCTTTCTCAGCGGAGTACCACTTGTCCTCGGTGCCCCGGCCAATCAGGATTCGCGGCAAGGATGAGGCGAGAGGCGCCACATCCGGAGGCACATCGCCCGCAAGCGCGATCACACCGTCGCAGGGCCGCTGCACCAGCGCCGCGGCACGATACGCCATCGCAACACCCTGCGAGAAGCCCACGTAGATCAACGGCCGCACCAGGCCATCCTCTTCCGCCACCGCCGCTATCACCCGGCCGACATACGCCACGTTGTCGGCGATGGCGAGGTCCCGGTCTTCCTTGGTCATCCAGCTGGCGACCACGTCATTGGCTCGCGTGTAGAAGCGATGAAGGCCCTGGACGCTGACCAGTCCTACGGGCCGGTCACCGATCAGCTGGCGCAGCACCGCGAGGTGGATTTCGGCGTTCTCCTGGTAGCCATGAAAGCCGACCAGGGTGGCACGGCTATGCTCAGGTATCTCAAGGAGATAGCGGCCGTGGGTTGCGGTTTCGACGTTGCGGATCTTCAAGCTCGACCTTTCGGGGATGCTATAACGAATCTATTGTGAGTCCCTCCGCCTTTACTCTCCCTGGTGATCCTGAGACCGTTTCCGCGACGCTGTATGCGCCCGAGGGCGAATCGCTCGACGCGTTGTTTGTCTTCGCGCACGGCGCCGGCGCCGGCCATTCGCATCCGTTCATGACGAGCTACGCGAGCGGCCTGGCCGCGCGCGGCCTCACGGTGGTCACGTTCAACTTTCCCTACATGGAACACAAGCGCCGCATGCCCGATCGCGCGCCGGTGCTCGAAGACGCCTTCCGCCGCGCCGTCGTCGGTGCCGTCACCCACAAGGACGTGCGCGCGTCGAAGCTGTTCATCGGCGGCAAGTCGATGGGCGGCCGCATGGCCACGCACCTCGGCGCCTACATCGAGAAGTGGCCCGACGTCATGAAGCCGTCGGGCATCATCGCGTTCGGCTACCCGCTCGCGCCGCCGCGCGGCAAGCGCACCGGCGATCGCGTGGCGCACTTGAAGGCCATCGCCGTGCCGACGCTGATCGTCCAAGGCACGCGCGATCCCTTCGGTGGGCCGGATGAAGTGAAGGAGGCCGTGTTCGACGGCACCGCGCAGCCGCCGATCGAGATCATGGCGGTACAGGGCGGCGAGCATTCGTTCGCGGTGCTGAAGTCAAGCGGCCGCGATCAAGCGGCCGTCCACGCCGAGATCCTCGACGGCGTGGTGAAGTGGATCAAGGAGAGGGCCTAAGGGCCTGCGGTCTTAGTCCTCAGCCGCGTGATAGGCGTCGTGCAGTTTGACGGCCTTGCCCTTCTTCGACGCCCGCAGGTTGATCATCTCGACAAAGACCGAGAAGCCCATCGCGAAGTAGATGTAGCCCTTCGGGATGTGCGCGCCGAAGCCTTCGGCCACCAGCGAACAGCCAATCAGCAGCAGGAAGCTGAGCGCCAGCACCTTCACGGTCGGATGCTGATCGACGAATTCGCTGACCGGACGCGCGGCAAACATCATGATGCCGACGGCGATGACGACGGCCGTCACCATCACCGAGAGATCGTCAGCCATGCCGACGGCGGTGATGACCGAGTCGAGCGAGAACACGATGTCGAGCAGCATGATCTGCGTGATCACCGCGGACAGCGTCGGCGCGACGCGGGCGGAGACGTGGCCGTCTTCACCTTCGAGCTTGTCGTGAATCTCGCGGGTGGCCTTGAAGAGGAGGAAC
>DATMJU010000270.1:0-7125 GCA_035553795.1 Vicinamibacterales bacterium | reverse complement strand
GCGTCCGCGCCGCCCAAGGCCATGCCCGCGCCGGTTGCAGCAGCGGTGGCGCCCGCGGTGCCTCCGGTCGCGGCGGCCTCTGCCGCGAGCACCTTCACGGCCGCGCCCGCGACGCTGGCTCCTGAGCCGAGCCTGGCTCCTGTTCTCACTCCGGTGAGTTCGGTAACGCCGCCGCCATCAACAGATCGCGCGACCCTTACCGGCATCCAGCGCACGGTGTTGCCAGACAGCGTGAGGATTACCCTCGAACTCGACAAGGAAGTCGCCTATCGCGAGGAGCGCATTCCTGGACCGTCGCGACTGTTCTTCGACCTGAAGAACGTCCAGTTGACGCCGGCGCTCCTCGACAAGGTCATCAGCTACAACACCGACGTCGTCAACAAGATTCGCGTCGGACGGCACCCGGACAACACGGTGCGCGTGGTGCTCGACCTCGAAGGCGTGAAGAAGTACAGCGTCTTCACGCTCTATAGCCCGTTCAGGCTGGTGATCGACGCGGAGCGCTCTGTGTCTCGCACCGTGTCGACGCCGACGACCGTCGCGCCTTCTTCGGTGAATGCCTCCGTCGTTGTGCCGGCGCCTGCGCCTGCTCCCCCGCCGATGGAGATCAAGGAGACTCCGATGGCGGCGCCGGTCCCCGAAACACCCCCGCCACCACCGGCACCCGCGGCCGTGCCGCCGTCAGTGCCTTCAGCGAATGTGGCAGGCGGTTTCTCGATGGCCAGGCAGCTGGGCCTGAGCGTGTCCCGCATCGTGATCGATCCAGGTCATGGCGGCCACGATCCCGGCACGATTGCGAAGGGGCTTACCGAGGCCAACCTGACGCTGGATGTGGCGTTGCGTCTCGAGAAACTGTTGCAGAAGGAACTGGGCGTGGAGGTGGTGCTGACGCGGCGCACGGACGTCTACATCCCGCTCGAAGAACGCACGGCGATCGCGAACCGTCACAACGCCGACCTGTTCCTGTCGATCCACGCAAATTCGAGCCGCAACGCGACCGCGAAGGGTATCGAAACGTATTTCCTCAGCTTCGCCTCGTCTCCGGAAGCCGAGGCGATTGCCGCGAGAGAAAACGCCACGTCGGCCAAGGAGATGCACCAGCTCCCCGACTTGATCAAGGCGATCTCGCTCAACAACAAGCTGGATGAATCGCGTGACCTGGCCAACATGGTGCAGGAGTCGCTGGTGTCTACCTTGAAGCGGACCAACAAGGACGTGCGCAGCCGTGGCGTGAAGAAGGCGCCCTTCGTGGTGCTGATCGGCGCGGCGATGCCCAGCGTGCTCGCCGAGATCTCGTTCCTCACGAACAAGCAGGAACTGCAGCTGGTGAAGACCTCGGCGTACAAGGACCGCATCGCACAGGCGCTCTACAGCGCCGTGCTCCGCTATCGAAAGTCACTGAAGGGTGCCGCGGCGACGACCGCGGAACGATAGCGGTCCGGCTGGGCCGGAGCCTCACGCAATTACGCCCGGAACAGGTTGTGCTGGTGGCCGCGCGCCTCGATGGTGCTGACGGCGCGTCGCGAGCGAAACCAGATGTAAGCGAAGCCTGCAGAGATGCCGGCAATCACCGCGGCTGCCATGATGAAGCCGGTGACGCCGAACGACGCCACCGCGACGTCGACCATGCCGATCTCTCGCGCAGCCTGCTCCGGCACGACCTGGACGATCGTCGGCGTGAACGGCTTGGGTTCCGGTTGTTGCTGCACGTCTTGATTATCCCGCAATCTGCTTAGACACCGCTTACGACAATCCGCCTCGCGCCACCTCGATCAGCGTGCGGATCATCGCGCCGGTGGCGCCCTTGGGCTGCCAGGACTTGGCGTCGTCCGCCCAGGCTGTGCCGGCAATGTCGAGGTGCGCCCACGGCAGGTTGCCCGCGAACTCCTTCAGGAACAGCGCCGCGGTGATCGACCCGGCCGGGCGGCCCGGACTGTTCACCATGTCGGCAATCTCGCTCTTCAGCTGCTCCTTGTAATCGTCGAATAGCGGCAGTTGCCAGACCTTCTCGCCCGCGCGGTCAGCCGCGAGGCTGATGTGGTCTACCCATGGCTGCGGCGTGCCGAACAGCCCCGTCGTGATCTTGCCAAGGCCCACGACAATGGCGCCGGTGAGGGTCGCGATATCGATCAAGTGTGTCGCGCCAAGCTGGCGCGCGTACCACAGGCCGTCGCCAAGAATCAGCCGGCCTTCCGCGTCCGTGTTGTTCACTTCGACGGTGATGCCGGATGCGCCGGTCAGGATGTCGCCGGGCTTGACCGCCTTGCCGCCGGGCATGTTCTCCGTCATCGGGACCACGGCGATGGCGCGAATCGGGAGTTTCTGCATGGCGATCGCGCGCATGGCTGCCACCACGGACGCGCCGCCCGCCATGTCGTCCTTCATGCGCTCCATGCCATCCGCGGGCTTCAGCGACAGGCCACCCGTATCAAACGTGATGCCCTTGCCAACCAGGCCGAGCGTTGATGACCCGGTCGCGCCGGGCCCCGAGTACTTGAGCACCAGCACGCGCGGCGGCTCGATGCTGCCGCGGGCCACGCCCAGCAGCAGGCCCATCTTGAGCTCGTCGATCTTGCGTTCGTCGAGCACGTCCACGCTGATGCCGGGAACCGAGGCCAGCGCCGCGGCCTTGTCCGCCATCACCTTCGGCGTGAGGTAATTGCCCGGCTCGTTGACCAGGACGCGCGCGGCGTTGATCGACTCACCCATGGCGCGGCCATGCGTGACAGCGTCGGCTACGGATTCAGACGTGAACACAGTCACATCGCTGATGAAGAACTGCGGATCGAGGCGGCTCTTGTGCACGCCGTTGTCGAAGTTGGCGAGGACGAGACCTTCAGCGATCATCTCGAGGCGCGCCGCCGCGGCCATCACGCCCGGTTCAAGATCGGCCCAGCCAATGCGGGCGCGCTTCTGATGACGCGCCACCTGCGCCGCCGTGGCGGCCATGCGCCGCACGCGTTCGGCGTTGATCTCGGCCCGCGGCCCGCCGCCCACGAAAATGATGCGCGGCGCGCGCCAGCCGGCGTCGGCGGCTCGGGCGACATAGATCTCGTTGGCCTTGGCGCGAAACTCTCCGCGCTCCATCGCCGACCGCAGATCATCGCCGAGGGCGTTGTCGTAGCGCTTCGCAGCAGCTGCGGCATGGTCCTGAGCGATCGGAATGATGATGAGGTCGACGTCGGCTTCAGGCAGCGGCGCGTTGCTGACCGAAATGCGGGGCACTTCGTACGGTGCGTGCATGTTGGGTTAGAATTCTCTCTGTGGCGTTCAGCGCACTTCGCGTTCTTCCGTTGTGTCTGGTGCTTCTGATTCCGGGTGACGCCATCGACGCCCGTGAGCAGGGCGCCAAGAAGCCTAGCCTATCACTGAAGGCAACACCCTCTGTCGCGTTCGCCCCGGCGCGCCTGACTTTCCTTGCAGAGGTCAAGGGCGGGCCCGAGGACTACGAGGAGTTCTACTGCCCCACGGTCGAATGGGAATGGGGCGACCTGACGGAGTCGGTGTCCGAAGCGGACTGTGAGCCGTACGAGGCCGGCAAGAGCGCGATCAAGCGGCGCTACACCGTGCAGCGCCAGTTCAAGAATCCCGGCGCATTCAAGGTGGTCATTCGGCTCAAGAAGGGGTCGAAGGTCATCGCCTCGGCCAATACCAGCATTACGATTCGGGCCGGCCTCGGCGATCCCCCTCGATAGGCAGTCAAAAGTCGAAAGTTGACAGTTGGCCGTTAGAAGGCGGTCGCGCTTGCCGTCGGTTCCGCCGGCGGCGCGGCAATCGGCGGCGGCACCGTGTACCAGCGCCCCAGCCCGGTGGTGAGCGCCGCGCCAAGGCCAATCGTCCACGCCACGAATTCAACCGTCAGTCCAATCGTCACCAGGCCCCACGTCAACGGGCCCACGCCATCCGACGCCACGTTGAGGAAGCGCGCCAACAGCGTCGGTGTCAGCAGCACCACGAAGCCGATTGCCGTCGCGAGGAACGCGTTACCGGGTTGCCACCCGAGGCGATCCTCGATCCACTCACCCAGGCGGCAGGCCAGCGAGGTGAAGCCGAGCACGAACGCGAACACCAGCATCACGATCGCGATCGGAATCAGCACCGCGACGAACGGAATCCCGATGATGGTGAGCGCCAGGCCAATCGATGCGGCCACCAGCAGCGGGATGAAGAAGATCTCCGCCGCAAGGCCGACGATCAACGCGCGTAGCGGCTCGGCAAGCGCGGCGCGTCCCACCCGCGCCACCGGCGCGCGCGCAACGATCAACATCATCGCCATCAGGATGCCGAGCACGGCCACGCGCGCCAGCGTGCCGGCCAGGCTGAGCCACCGGCCAATCTCGCCGAACTGCACGCTGGGAATCCACCCGAGGTTGCGGCGAGACCAGTCGCCGAAGGAGACGTAGTTCACGCCGCCGACCAGTTGCGAACCGGCGTCACGCGTAATCTGGCCGCCCACCAGGACGACGTCGCCGCGAATATCCGCGGTTGATGCGAGGTGAATGTTGCCGCCGACCACCACGACGCCGTCACGCACGCGGCCGTGGATGGTGGCGCTGCCGCCGACCACGACCACGGCGTCAGTGACCTCTTCGTCGCGCTCGATGCGGACGTCCTGGCCGAAGGCGATGCGGGTGCCGGTGAGGCGGTAGACCGTGGTCTCTGAGGTCGTCTGGGCGAGGGCCGGAGCGGGATCGAGCAAACCGATTACCGCGCCGAGCAGGGATACGGCCAGGAACGCTTTGCGCATTCTCACTCTCACCTCTCCCCTACGGACGTTAAAACCGTCCCAGGGGTTCCGCGACAGTCAACGTGGCGCCGGTCGCCGCCTTCACCGCATCGAGGGTCGTGTCGTCGGCGATCTCGCGCAGGACCAGTCCTTGATCCGTCACGTCGATGACCGCCATCTCGGTCACGATCTGGTTGACGACCTTCATGCCCGTCAGCGGCAGCGAGCACTTCTTGAGGATCTTGTGGCCGCCGTCCCGGGTCGTGTGCTCCATGGCAATCACGACCCGCTTGGCGCCCGCGACCAGGTCCATCGCGCCGCCCATGCCCTTGACCATCTTGCCGGGAATCATCCAGTTCGCGAGGTTGCCCTCTTCGTCGACCTCCAGCGCGCCGAGCACGGTGACGTCGATATGGCCGCCACGCACCATGGCGAACGAATCCGCGCTGCTGAAGTACGACGTGCCTGGCAGCTCGGTGACGGTCTCCTTGCCGGCGTTGATTAAGTCCGCGTCGATCTCCGCTTCGGTGGGATACGGCCCCACGCCGAGCATGCCGTTCTCGGAATGCAGCGTGATCTCGACGCCGGGCGGCAGGCAGTTGGCCACCAGCGTCGGCATGCCGATGCCGAGATTGACGTAGTCGCCATCACGCAGATCGCGCGCGATGCGTTGAACGATGCGATCGCGCTTATCCACGGGCGCCTCCATTTCGGGTCGTGCGCTTCTCGATCCGCTTCTCGTACGAGGCGCCTTCGATGAGTCTCTTCACGTAAATCCCGGGGGTGTGCACGCCGTCCGGATCGAGCGTTCCCGCATCCACCAGGTGTTCCACCTCCGCGATCGTGTGCTTCGCCGCCGTGGCCATCACCGGATTGAAGTTGCGCGCGGTCTTCCGGTACACGAGGTTGCCGGCACGATCACCCTTCCACGCCTTCACGAACGCGAAGTCGGCATGGAGTGGCGCTTCCAGGATGTGCGCGCGCCCGTTGATGATGCGGCTCTCCTTGCCCTCGGCGATCAGCGTGCCCGCGCCAGTCGGCGTGAAGAAGCCGCCAATGCCGGCGCCGGCGGCACGCATCCGTTCGGAGAAGGTGCCCTGCGGCACGAGCTCGACTTCGATCTCGCGCTGGAGGAACTGCCGCTCGAACTCCTTGTTCTCGCCGACGTAGGTCGAGATCATCTTGCGAATCTGCCGCGCGCGCAGCAGCGGGCCGACGCCGTAGTCGTCCACACCGGCGTTGTTGCTGACGATGGTCAGGTACCTGGTGCCGCGGCGAAGCAGCGCCGCGAGCAGGTGTTCGGGAATGCCGCACAGGCCGAAGCCGCCCACCATGATCGTGGCGCCATCGGGAATGACAGCGACCGCTTCATCGGCGGACGCCAACACTTTGTTCATGCGGTGATTGTAACTATTTCAGGAGAGACTTCGCGCGGTTGGCTTCGTCGAAGAGCCTGGCGACGGCCGCGGGATCGTCGAGGCGGTCGGCGATGCCGGACAGTTCAGCCGCCAGGTACTTCAGCAGCGGCTGCAACTCGGTCTTGTTGCTGGCGAGGATGCTCTGCCAGACAGCCGCCTGGCTCGACGCCAGCCGTGTCGTATCGCGGAGGCCGGCACCGGCCCATTGCAGGTTGTCCTTGCCGACCGCGCGCGCCACGATCGCCATCAGTGCCGTCGCGGTGACCTGCGGCAGGTGGCTGACCGCCGCCATCAGCCGGTCGTGCTCCTCCCCGCGATCGGACAGGACAATCGGCCGTCCGCCGAGCGCCTCTACGAACTTCGAGGCGCGGTTCACTGCTTCAGGCGCGGCGGGATTGGTGAGGAACCACGGACGGCCGTCAAACAGATCCGCGCGTGCGGCATCGCTGCCCGTTCCGCCGGCCATGGGATGCCCACCCACGAAATGCCGAATCTGCGCCTTCGCCGCTGCCTCCATGATCGCCTGCTTGGTGCTGCCGGTATCCAGGACGAGGGCGTTCGGTTGGATGACGAGCGGGAGCTTGGGAATGGCGTCGAGAATTCCGCTCACCGGCGCGGCAAGGACGACGACGAGAGCGTCGGCGATCGCGCTCAGCGAATCACCCTTGTCGATCGTCCGAATCTGCAGCTCGGGCCATCGCCGTTTTGCGGCGAGGGCCACGGACTTGCCGATCAGCCCAGGCCCGACAATGGCGAGGCCCTGCGCAGTGTCAGGCATCGAGCCTCTTACCTCGCCCAGCCACGACGGGCGACGGGCTCGAGGCAGATGCTCCGGCCAATCGCCGGGGCGATGATGCGCAGTTCCGCCATCAGGCGGTCGAACTGCGCCGGGAACATCGACTGCGCGCCGTCACTCATCGCGCGATCGGGATCGTTGTGCACTTCGATGATCAAGCCATCCGCGCCGGCGGCAACGGCCGC
>DATMJU010000269.1:0-8095 GCA_035553795.1 Vicinamibacterales bacterium | reverse complement strand
AATCGGACGGGGACGACCGACATCGCCTGGCGTTTCGCAGCGTCTCGATTCCTCCCGTGAAGTACATCGTGGTGGTTGGCGCGGACCTCGAGCCGATGGACGAGGAACTCGAGTTCCTGCGCCGGAGCCTGGCGTACGTCGTGCCGATCGCCCTGGTGCTTGCCGGTATCGGGGGATCGTTCCTGGCCAGAAAGAGCCTGTCGCCCGTCGTTGCGATGGCCGATCGCGCGCGGCGGATCGGTGTGGAGAATCTCAGCGAGCGTTTGCCGGTGGCAAACCCGCGCGACGAGCTCGGCCGCCTTGCGGAGACATTCAACGAACTGCTGGGCCGTCTTGAGACGTCGTTGGTTCTCCAGCGCCAGTTCATGGCCGATGCGTCGCACGAGTTGCGAACGCCGGTCACCACCACGCGCACAGCCGCCGCCGTTGCGCTGCAGCAGCCGCATCGCGAAGAAGCCGAGTACCGCGACACGCTGGAGATCGTCGAGCAGCAAGCCGCACGACTTTCCCGGGTCGTCGACGACATGTTCACGCTCGCGCGCGCGGATGCCGGCACCTATCCGGTCCAGTCCACGCCGATGTACCTGGATGAAGTGATCGAAGAGGTTGTGCGCGCGGCGCGGGTCGTGGCGGCAACGCGGCAGGTGGCGATTGAGGTCAGCGTGCTGCCATCGGCCGCCTACACGGGCGACGAGGAGTTGATCCGCCGCATGATCGTCAACCTGGTCGACAACGCCTGCCGCCACACGCCGCCGGGAAGCACGGTGCGCGTCGAGCTCGATCAAACCGACAGCGGCTACGCGGTGGCCGTCAAGGACCAGGGTCCGGGCATCCCGGTCGCGATCCGCGAACATATTTTCGAGCGATTCTTCCGCGGCGACGAGTCCCGCCGCTCGAGTGCTCGAGACGGCGCCGGCCTCGGGCTGGCCCTTGCGCGTTGGATCGCTCGAGCGCATGGCGGTGACGTGGCGCTCGCCCGCTCGTCACCCTCAGGCTCCACGTTCGTCGTCTCTCTCCCGTCGCGCGGATAAGCGCCCGCCTCTCACGTAGCTACGGCGCCACAGGCGTCCTCGCGTTATCATCATCAGGACAGGCATGACGCTTCGCGACATCATTGGGCACCGGCGCTTGACGACGCTGATCGCGAGGGCGATTGAGCGGGATTCGCTGCCGCCGACGCTGCTATTTGCCGGACCTTCGGGAGTCGGCAAGTGGGCGGTGGCGCGGGCGACGGCGCAAGCAGTCAACTGCCTCGAGCGTGTGGGCGGCGGCGAGCTGCCCGTGGACGCCTGCGGCAAGTGCCGGGCGTGTGATCGCATCGCCAGGGGCGTGCACGTTGACGTGATCATGCTCGAGCCTGACGATCGCGCCTCGATCAAGATCGACGTCGTTCGCGACGTCTTGTCAAAGACCGGATTCCGCCCCTTCGAGGGCCGCAAGCGGGTGGTCCTGATTCGAGAGGCCGACACGCTCGAGCCCGCCTCGCAGAACTCGCTGCTCAAGTCGCTCGAAGAACCGCCACCAGGCACGATGTTCATCCTGACGACGGCGGTGCCGGGAGCGTTGCTGCCGACGGTCCGCTCCCGGTGCATGCGCCTGCGTTTCGGCCGGCTGACGGCCAGCGAAGTGTCCACGGCGCTGCAGCGCGATCACGAATACAGCGATGCCGAAGCCCTCCAGGCCGCGCCGCTGGCTGATGGCAGCCTCGGGCAGGCGCTCGCGCTGATCGATAACGACCTCTCGATGTTCCGGGAGCTGGCCATTGGCCTGTTGCAGCAATCGGCCGGCCGCGGTGACGCCCAGGCGCGAGCGCAGGCCGCGTCGGCGCTGCACACCGGTGGCTCGAAGAAAGAGCGCACGCGCGAAGATGTGGCGCTGGTGCTGCGGCTGATGGCGTCGATGCTGCGCGATCTCGAAGCGATCAATGCCGGCGCGGATCGCGCGGTGCTGGCCAATCCGCTGCTGACCCGCGATCTCGAAGCGCTGGCGCGCTCCTTCTCCGGCGATCGCGCGCGCGCTGCGTTTGGCGCGGTCGATCGCGCCCTGACCGCACTCGAGCGCAACGCCGGCACCAAGGTCGTGACCGAGTGGCTGGCCGTGCAGATGTGATGGTCCTTCCTCGTATCGCCATCACTGTGGGCGATCCGGCGGGCATCGGTCCCGAGATTGCGGCGAAAGCTGCGACCGATCCGTCGGTGCTGGCGGTGTGCAACCCGGTGATCTTTGCGCCGCCGCACGATGCGGCGATCCGCCCGGGTGAAGTCTCGGCTGCCGCCGGCCGCGCCGCCTACGGCACGATCGTGCGGGCGGTTGAAGCGGCCCAGCGTGGCGAGGTGCACGCTGTCGCGACCGCCCCGGTGAACAAACTCGCATTCGCGCAGGCGGGTCTCGAGTGGAAGGGCCATACCGATCTCCTTGCGCACTTGTGCGGCACTCCGGACGTGGCGATGCTGTTTCATTCGCCGCAATTGAAGGTGGTGCTGATCACGGTGCACGTGCCCTTGAGCGAAGTGCCGTCGCGGCTGACCCCACAGCTGGTCGATCGGACGATTGACCTCACCGTGGCGGCGATGCGGCAGTTCGGCACGGCGCGTCCACGGCTCGCACTCGCGGGGCTGAATCCGCATGCCGGCGAAGGCGGCGTGATCGGTACCGAGGACGATCGCGTCCTGGCGCCGGCAGTCGCGCGCGCACGCGCCAGAGGCGTCGATCTGACCGGCCCGATTCCCGGCGACACCGTGTTCGTGCGCGCGTCGCGAGGCGAGTTCGACTGTGTGTTGGCGTGCTACCACGATCAGGGGTTGATCCCGGTGAAGCTGCTGGCGTTCGGAACCGCCGTCAACGTGACGATCGGGCTGCCAATCATCCGCACCTCGGTCGATCACGGCACCGCGTTCGACATTGCAGGCAAGGGCGTGGCGGATCCCGGCAGCATGATCGCCGCCGTCACGCTGGCCGCCCAGATGTGCACGGCGAAGGCCCTGCCGAAAGAAAAGTAGTGTCGAAGAAACCATCGCCGGCCAAAGACGGCAAGAAGGACGCGAAGAAAGACGGCGAGGATTCGATCCAGCCGATCGCCGAAAACCGCAAGGCGTTTCACGACTTTCACATCCTCGAAAGCTTCGAGTGCGGCATCGCGCTGCTTGGCACCGAGGTGAAGGGGATTCGTGAAGGGCAGGCCAACTTGCGCGACAGCTTCGCGCGCGTGGAGCGTGGCGAGGTGTGGCTGTTCAACGTCCACATCAATCCGTACAGCCATCGCGGCTATGTCGATCACGATCCCAAGCGGAAGCGGCGGCTGTTGCTGCACAAGTACGAGATCCGCAAGCTGATTGGCAAGACGGTGGAGAAGGGCCTGACGCTGGTCCCGACGCGGATGTACTTCAAGAACGGCAAGATCAAGGTGGCGCTCGCGCTGGCACGCGGCAAGCAGGACCACGACAAGCGCGAGACGCTGAGAAAGCGCGAGGCCGATCGCGAAACCCGGGCCGCGGTGAAAGAGCGGGTCCGCCGGTGAAGCTGCTGATTACCGGCGCGGCCGGGCAGCTTGGGCAGGCAATGACCACGCGTCTGCGTCAGTCGCACGACGTGACTGCCTGGGGGCGCGCGGATGTCGACCTGACGGACCACGGGCTGGTGCGCGACGCCGTCGCGCGGCTGGCGCCGGAGGCGATCATCAACTGCTCCGGCTACAACAACGTGGACCTCGCTGAAGATGATCAGATCACGGCGCTCGATGTAAACGCGATGGCCGTCGGCACGCTGGCGCGCGCGGCCGCGGCCCGGCAGGCGCTGTTCATCCACTACAGCACCGACTTCGTCTTTGCCGGCACCGCGAGCGTTCCGTACACGGAAGCAGATGCACCGGAGCCGCGAAGTGTCTACGCCCAATCGAAGTTGATCGGGGAATGGCTGGCCGCCGATGCCGGGCAGTACTACGTCCTGCGCGTCGAAAGCCTGTTTGGGGGACCGAACCGCAAGAGCAGCATCGATCGCATTGCCGACGCGGTGCGCAATGGGCAGCCGGCGCCGGTGTTTGTCGATCGAGTGGTATCTCCCAGCTTTGTGGCGGACGTCGTTGATGCTTCGGTATTCCTGCTCGAGAACCGGCCGGCCTCCGGCCTCTACCACTGCGTCAACACTGGTCATGCCAGCTGGTTCGACGTCGGCCGCGAGATCGCGGCCCGGCTGGGCTCAAGCGATGCGGCGCTCCAACCGGTGTCCGTCAAAGACGTGCGGTTGCGCGCGATGCGCCCCCAGTACGCCGCCCTCAGCAACGAGAAACTGGCTCGCGCCGGCTACGTGATGCCCACCTGGCAGGACGCGATCGGCAGGTACCTCGGCGCATGACCCCCGTTTCCCAGGGCCACGGCGCGAAAACGAAGATCGCCGTGGCCGCGCGGTCGTTCGCGAGGAATGCGGCCTTGCGCGCGGAATTGAGTGCGCGCTATGCCAACGTGACGTTTAGCGAGTCGCCCGCGATCCTGGGCGGAGATGAGCTCGTCGCGCTCCTGCGCGGTCACGACCGCGCAATCATCGGGCTCGAGCGCGTCGACGACAGCGTCCTCTCGCAACTGCCGGAGCTCGCCATCATCAGCAAGTACGGCGTTGGGCTGGACGGTCTCGATATCGACGCGATCGGCAGGCGCGGCATCAAGCTCGGGTGGACCGGTGGCGTGAATCGTCGTTCGGTGGCGGAGCTGACGCTGTCGTTCGCCGTCGCGCTCCTGCATCGCGTGCCGGAGACCGCCTTTGCACTCCGCACCGGCGCCTGGCAGAAGCTGGTCGGCCGCCAGCTGACCGGCCGGACGGTCGGCATCATCGGCTGCGGCTTCGTGGGACAGGATCTCGTGAAGCTGCTGGCGCCGTTCGGCTGCCGCGTCCTCGCGCACGACATTCGTGACTACGCCGATTTCTATCGCGATCACCAGGTCACGCCCGTTTCGCTGACGCAGCTGCTGCAGGAGTCCGACGTGGTGTCGCTGCATGTGCCGCTCGATGCATCGACACGGGGCATGATCGGCGCCGCGGAACTGGCGCAGATGCGTCAGGGCTCATTCATCATCAACGCCGCTCGTGGCGGCTTGATTGACGAAGACGCGCTGGCCGGCGCGCTCGAGCGCGGTCAGCTGGCCGGTGCGGCCTGCGACGTGTACGCGATTGAGCCAGACGCCCATCCGCGGCTGCTCGGCCTGCCGACCTTCCTTGGCACTCCGCACATCGGCGGGAGCACCCAGGAAGCGCAACTGGCGATGGGCCGGGCCGCCATCGAGGGGCTCGAGCACAACCGGGTGCCGGGTGACGGATGGCCTGCATAACGGGCCGGCAGGCGAACAGGTCTACAGGCCAACGGGCCAAGGAAGATACAATACGCAGATGCGAATTTTGATCACGGGCGGCGCGGGCTTCATTGGCTCGCACCTGGCTGAGGCGTTGCTCGAAGGCGGCCACCAGGTCTATGCGCTCGACGACCTGTCGACCGGTTCCATCGACAACATCAACCACCTCAAGGGCCACCCGAACTTTCACTACACGATCGATACCGTCTTCAACGACCCGCTGGTGGCGGAGATGGTCGATCGCGCCGACGTGATCTTCCACCTGGCGGCGGCGGTCGGCGTAAAGCTGATCGTGGAGCGGCCGGTCCACACCATCGAGACCAACGTGCACGGCACCGAGGTCATCCTTCGCCACGCGGCGAAGAAGAAGAAGCTGGTGTTCATTGCGTCGACCTCAGAGGTGTACGGCAAGAGCGCCAAGGTGCCCTTCAACGAGGAGACGGACCTGGTGATGGGGGCGACGACCCGCCACCGCTGGGCGTATGCGTGCAGCAAGGCCCTCGACGAGTTCCTGGCGCTCGCCTACTGGAAGGAAACCAAGCAGCCGGTCATCGTGATGCGCTTCTTCAACACCGTCGGGCCCCGCCAGACCGGGCAGTACGGGATGGTGGTGCCGACGTTCGTCCGGCAGGCGCTCAACAACGAACCGATCACCGTGTTTGGCGACGGCACGCAGTCACGCAGCTTCACCTACGTCGGTGACGTCGTCGGCGCGCTACTCAAGTTGATGGTGACGCCCTCGGCGATTGGCGAGGTCTACAACGTCGGCAATACCGAAGAGGTCAGCATCCGCGGCCTCGCCGAGCGCATCAAGGCGCGCACCGGCAGCACCTCGGAAATCGTGACCATTCCCTACGATCAGGCGTATGAAGCCGGCTTTGAAGACATGCCGCGCCGCGTGCCGGACCTGACCAAGATCAACAAGGCGATTGGCTACGTGCCGAAGGTGGCCTTGGATGAGATCATCGACCGGGTGGTCGAAGAGAAGCGCTCGTACGCCGGGACCGGCCGCAACATCACTTAAGAGCGGGGCCTGACGGCCTCGCTCGGCTCCCTTTTCTTGCGGCGCCGTCCGGCGCCTCGTTCACACATTGAACATGGCGTCTTCATGGCGCGATTCCCCGTTCATTCCGTGAACGGGATGTGTATAATACCCGTTCAGATCTTGAACGAGACTCTCTAGTCGCGCGTCCATTTGTGACTGGCCGTGCCGGAGGCTTGTTCAGATCCCTGTCCTGGCGCTGAGTTTCCTCGCCGGAATTCACCCATAAACTACTGATAGATAAGAAGATGCGAGACAAGATGCTGGCCGGAATGTTCGGGCTGGATGGTCAGGTCGCCATCGTCACCGGAGCCCTCGGCCGGCTGGGGCGCGAGTACGTGCGGACCCTGGCCGAGGCCGGCGCGGCAGTAGGCGCGGTGGATGTGGCGGGCGACGAGGAGTTGTTTGCACCCCTCAAAGCGAGCGGGGCACGGGTCCGCGTTGAGCTGGCCGACCTGTCATCGAAGGCGGCTGCCGACCGTGCGATCGACGCGATCGTGGCCGAGTTCGGCGCGCCCACCATCCTCGTCAACAATGCGGGCATGGGCTCGTCGCCAGCGGCAGCGGGCAGCGAGAACGGACGCTTCGAGGATTACCCCGAAGTCGCGTGGGACACGATGATCGACTCGCACCTGAAGACGACGTTCTTCACGTCGCAGGCGTTCGTGCGGCACTATCGCGCGGCGGGCAGGCGTGACGGCAGCATCATCAATGTGTCGTCGACCTACGGCGTGGTCACGCCGGATCAATCGCTCTACGAATACAAGCGCGCGTCGGGCGCAACCTACTTCAAGCCGGTCGGCTACAGCGTGGCGAAGTCCGGCGTGCTGAACTTCACGCGCTGGCTGGCCGAATACGGCGCTCCGCTCGGCATTCGTGCCAACACCCTTGTTCCGGGTGGCGTGCGCGAAGACGGGCACGCGCCGGAGTTCGTAACCGAGTACGAAAAGCGCACTCCGCTCGGACGCATGGCGAAAGAAAACGACTACAACGGAGCCGTCCTGTTCCTCGCGTCGCAGGCCTCCTCCTACATGACTGGCGCGACCATCGTTGTGGATGGCGGCTGGACGGCGAGATAGACCATGGGTGAAAAAGACTTCTCGGATCGGGCGCTGGTTGGCGATGACTCGCTGTCGTTTGTTCCGCGTGACGTATTTCGCGCGGTGCGGAGCGGCATCAGCGATCCGATCGCGCGCGCGGAAGTGGTGTCGGACCTGTGCCGCATCAACACGTTGTTCATGATCATGCAGGCCGGCTCCGGCCACATCGGCTCGAGCTTCAGCTCGACCGACATCATCACGTGGTTGTGGACGGAAGCGATGCACGACCCGAACGGTGACAGCGAGGATGCCGATGTGTACTTCTCGTCGAAGGGCCACGATGTTCCGGCGCTCTACTCGCTGCTGATCGCGACCGAGAAGCTCGGCTTCGACCTGCTGCCGAAGCTGCGCCAGATGAATGGTCTTCCGGGGCATCCCGACGTCAGCACGCCGTTCATTGCCGCCAACACCGGCTCCCTCGGCATGGGCATTTCGAAGGCCTACGGCATGGCGCGCGCCAATCGTTACACCGGGCGCGCCGGCAAGATCATCGTGATGACCGGAGACGGCGAACTGCAGGAAGGCCAGATCTGGGAATCCCTGCAGCCCGTGGCGAACGAAGGTCTCGCGGAAATCATCGTCATCGTCGATCACAACAAGTTCCAGTCCGACAC
>DATMJU010000268.1:0-8492 GCA_035553795.1 Vicinamibacterales bacterium | reverse complement strand
TCATCGTCGCGGCCAACAAGTGGGACCTGATGAAGAGACCTGCGGGCCAACAGGGCATCGGGCTGGCACCTGAAGATCCCGAAGAGGTCGCGAAACGCTTCGACGAAAATTTGCGCTATCAGCTCAAGTTCCTCGACTACGCGCCGATCATGCACATCTCGGCCGCGACCGGTGAGCGAACGCCGAAGCTCCTCGAGATGGTGGATAAGGTGGCGACGGCGTCGCGCACGCGCATCCCGACCGGCGAGTTGAACCGTTTCATCGAACGGCTGACCACGCAGTCGCCGCCGGTGACGTCGAGCAAGCGCAACGTGCGCATCAAGTACGCGTCGCAGGTCAGCGTGGCGCCGCCGACGATCGTCCTGTTCGCCAACACCGAGACCAAGTTCCACTTTTCTTACGAGCGCTTCCTCGAGAACCGGTTGCGCGAAGCGTACGACTTCTTCGGCAATCCGATCCGCATCCAGGTGCGCGGCCGTCGCGACGATCCGAAGAAGGAAAAGCGCCTGACGGCGATCGAGCGGGCGCCGGACAAGCGCAAGCCCGTCAAGAAAGGCCCCGGCTCGAAGCCGACCAACGCCGATCGCGCCCGCGCGGCGAGGTCGGCAAAGCCCGGAACCCGGCATGGCGCCAAGCGCGCCGCCAAGCGCGGCGCAAAGCCCGGCCGCCGCAAACCATGAACCGCCGTGGCCCGTTGGCCCGCTAGCCCGCTAGCCTGTTACACTCCATGACGATGGCCGCTACGAAGCGGGAGCTGTTCAAAGCCGCGGACGTCTGCGAGGTTGCGCAGGTGCAGCCGTATGTCCTGCGATCGTGGGAAGCCGAGTTCCCGCAGATCGGCCAGGCGCCGGCCGGCGGAGGTGCGCGCGTCTATCGCCGCTCTGACATCGAGCTGGTCCTCAAGATCAAGCAGCTGATCCTCGACGAGGGCCTGACGCTCTCGGGCGCGCGGCGCCGACTCGATGAAGAGAACGGCAACGGCGCGGCGGTGCTGGTCGAAGAAGTGCTCGACCATCGCGTCCGTGAGGGCCTGAAGACGGTGAAGTCCGGCCTGCAATCGATCCTCGAGATGCTGTCGAAGGACGGCGAGCACCAGCCGGAACTGCGCCTGGTTGCGCCGTCGAACCCCTCCGAGGCGCCGAAAAAAAAGGCTGTCGCCAAGCCCAAGCCTAAGAAGTAAACTGTCAACTATCGACTTTTGACTGTCGACTGTCTCAGACGGGATGTAGCGTAGCCTGGTAGCGCGCCTGCTTGGGGTGCAGGAGGTCCCGAGTTCGAATCTCGGCATCCCGACCAAATACCTCAACAACTTACGGGTGCGGCCACATGTCGCGCCCGTCGCTTTTTGCAACGAGACTGCATTGATTCCATCGTCTGATGAGAATTTCCAAGTCTCCGGCCGTCTCTTCCGTTAGTCCCCTCAAATGGCGATCTTTGCCCCACCGTTGTCCGAGTCGGAGATCCAGGTCGCGTTTCCTGGGCGGTTCACAAACCTGACCCCAGTCGACGCTGGCGGGCAGGGATGCGTTTTTCGTGGCGAGACGTTGGACGGCAGTGCGGTCGCCTTGAAGGTCTACGTACCCGATCCAGGCGCCAGGGTTGAAGAACGCACCGAGCGCGAGGTTCAGGCCCTCCGGGCGATGCGCTGCCCAGCAATCGTCTCGCTAGAGGATTTTGGGACGGTCAGCATCCGCAACAAGCCATGCCGGTTTGTAACCACGCCGTTCATTGACGGCGTAACCGTCTCCCAACTGGTGAATCAATCCGCGATGTCTGTCGCGATGGTTGCGCAGCTCGCGCACGATGTCTCAGTCGCAATCGGTGCGATGTGGTCGCCCGCTCGCATCGTTCATCGAGACATCAAACCCAATAACGTGATGTGGACCCGAGGCGACCGAGCGGTGGTAATTGACCTCGGACTCGCCCGGCATCTATCCCTCGAGTCACTGACTGTGACTGGCGGTGTTTGCGGCACCTTTGGGTTTATGTCACCGGAACAGTTCTCCGGCTCGAAGCAACTGTCATGCAAGAGCGACGTCTTCGCCTTGGGCGTGCTGCTCCAATACTGCTTGAACCGACAGCACCCAACTGGCGGCGACCAATGGCTGCTGGCTGCCGGGGCGCCGGCAACGTCGCAACTGGCGCCGGCCACACCTGTCGCCATGGCGGCTGTAGTCGACCTCATGTTGAGACGCAATCCCGTCGAGCGGCCGCTTCCTACGGCAATTGCTGATTTCTTCAGGACCCAGGGGGGCGCACTTCAGTGAGCAAGGAATACTTCTACGCTGGCCGGTGGGACGACCACGTGCCCGGGACCGAAGGTGCCGCTGGGGTCGTCGTGATGCCGGCAGGCCTACCTCGCGAAGCACTAGCGAGACGAAAGTTCGGAAATCCGAAGCTCGAGGAGCAACAGCCGCTATTTCCGCTCGATGAACCGCGTCGGCTGCTTGATCCCCAGGTCTATTTGGCGACACTCGATCCGGAGAAGTGCAAGAAGACGTGCACCAGGCTGGTCTCTTATCGATGGTTTGCTAAGAGCGACAAGGAGCAGTACGACAGCAGCCAGTTGAGTCAAGCCAAGTGGCAGCAGAAAATGCGCGAACAGGTCACCGAGCTTTGGAATCCGCCACAGAACGACACACTCTCCATCCAACGAGTCGTTCGCGACGTTTTGGCGGATCAGACGCAATTCCAATGTGAAGCTCTTATCCTGCCGTCGCCGTTGACGATCAACCCTTCGAGTACATATTCAGTTGAACTTGAATGGATGGACCAGGGGCTCGCCCATGCCGCCGCTGCGGCTCCGGCCACGCCAGCGCTCGTTACCGTGGCTATTTCTGACCGATGTCTGGTCGGTCTGCCGCCAGATGAAAACGCCCTGCTCGACACGATCGCCGATCAGGTCACGGCGAGGGCGCCTGCCGGGGTCTACCTGGTGCTCGAGCAAGCGTATGAGCAGGGTTACTACAGCTCAGAAGACGATACGATAGCGAGCATCTTTCGGCTCATCTCGCTGTTCCGTGCGGGCGGGGTACGACGGGTGATGCTCTCGTACTGCGGCGTGCTCGGGTTCGCTGGTTTGTGTCTGGGTGCCGACGCCTGGGTGAGTGGTTGGTATAAAGGCGAGCGCCGCCTGCAGCTGCGAGATCTCGAGGACGACGATAATCGGCGGGCCCATTCCGCCTATTACAGTCACCCCTTCGCATCGGAAATCAACGTGGCGAAGGACCTTCCGTACCTCGCCCAGGAAGGCTTGATCGAGCCTTTTCTCGATGAGACCGCGGCGAGTCGTGACCTCGTTCGAGCTCTTCGAACCAAAGGGGCCGCAATACCTGCAGACTGGCGCGCGACGTCGGTCAAGTCCGCCCGCGCACACTTCAACCAGGTGGCCATTCGCGAGACAGCCCGCATTTCCGATTTACCAGACGACGAGTCGCGCGTGAAGTACGCAAAAGCATGGCTGGCGAACGCCACGAAGTTGGCGCTCAGCCTGCGCGACTACAAGGATCGAAATGATCGAACTGAGATCGCCCATCAGCGCCGTTGGCGCGAAGCGTTTACTGAGAGCGCTGGTTGAGACCAACCGTCGCTGAGAGTAACCGAAGGTATTCCGCACTCATGACGGCCGACGGTGTCGGTCGGTGCAGAAGAGTCACCTTGCCGCTATCGTGAACTGACAGTATTCCGATGGAGGCCGCCTCGCAGGCCTCGAGCACCTGCGGCCGCTGAACGACACGCTCCGGCATGGCGATGTAGGCTTCATTCGCGAAGCTCATGTAACCGCAGGCCTGCTTGATCGCGCGTTTCCATTCGCGCAGCTTCGCCTCGATAGCTATCACTCTTACGCCGATCGGGAATGCTCTGGCGTTCAAGGAGTACCGTGAGCCGAGCTTGACGACGAGTCGTTGCCTTTCCAGTTTGTCGAGTCGTTTCGCGACCTCGACCGGCATGCAGAACATCTCGGAGGCGAGCTCCGGCGCAGCTATTGGGCCGTGCTGGGTCAGTGCGTGAAGGATGGCAGCCTCGTAATACGACAAGGTCTGTTGCGGCGCGCCCGCACTCTTGTGCAGTACCACGACGAGGTCAGGGATGCGGAGATCGGTCGCATACACCTGAACCTCGCGAAACAACGAGCAACTGCTGCCCTCGTCACTGAACAGCCGCTGCGTCGAGGTCGACATGGCGGCCACCAGGTCCTTCTCGGCACGGAACGCAAGTTGGGAGCCAGCAGGGTTCGGCATTAGGATTCGGAATAGTACCATTCCGCATATCGGGATGGGCCGGCGGTTTCGACAGGACCTGACCTGGACTGACATCCTAGTGGGCCCTCCACTCCTGCGCCACTACTCGGGCGCGGAGAGCGCGTGGTTGCACCGTGCGTTGCAATCCTCACCAGAGATTCGTATTCACGGACGGGCTGCGGCCGAAGTCCCTTTGTCGCAACGGCAGGCGGCCCTTGGCTGTGACGTTGGGCTACCTGGCTTCAATACCTCGGGTAAACTCTCGACGCGCCCGTAGAGCTGGCGCAGGAGAGAGCGATGCAGCTGATCACTGGATCACAATGCCTCAAGTTGGGCACGGCGGTTAGATACCTGATCGATGCTCCAGTCGGCGAACCACTAGAGGGCCAGCACGTCATCGACAACATCAAGGCTGTCATTGACCTGATGCCGAAGGTCGGGTACGAGCAAACAAGGAGTTCTCCACCAGCGGCCCATCTGCAAAAGTTGCACGATGATTTCTTAAAGGTGTGCCAAACGCAGAAAACTCTCACTTCTGAGCAGAAGGAAATATTGGAGCGCGAGGCAAGGAAGCTCAGGACTCTGCTGTTTGCCGAGGGCGAGAACATCAAGATGGCGCCAGTCGACTTGTCATCGCAAGGGCAGGTGAGGACACTCGATTCCTATTCGGTCAAACAGGTCATCGCGGTGTTCGGCAAACTGAGCCTGACGGCAGCGATGGCAATTGTCACCGGATTGGTCGCCACTCTTGGTTTCGCCTTCGAACTGGGGCGTAAGCCGGTCGCCGACGAACTCCAGCGCCACAAGACTCAATTAGCGATCAAGCAAAAGGAAGTCGACCAATGGCGCACAAAGTTTGAAGCTGTGAATCAAGGACAGCCCAACAGGACCCAGTAAGAATCAACAGAACTTGGCCATAATCGGGTGTGCGTCTGTCCGCTAAGTCAGCATCGCAGCTGACGCTATTGCTTGTTGCCGCCATCGTCGCGCTGTTTCCGCCCGGCGCAGGCAGCGTCGAACGCTATTACGCCGACTGGATCTATCCAATCATCCAGTCCAACATCACGTCACTCTCCAATCGATCGCCGATTGCGCTGTTCGACGTGGCCTTCGTTATCTGGGTCGCCAGCCTGCTTGCGATCTGGACGTGGTCGATTCGCCTGGCGCGCAAGAAGCAGGCGCTGCGCAACCTCGGGCGAGGATTCATGGCCACGCTGACGCTGCTGGCTGTCATCTATCTGTGGTTTCTCGCCGCGTGGGGATTCAACTATGCGCGGCCGCGCCTGGAACAACAGATCACCTTCGACGCGTCCAGGGTCACTCCGCAGGCGGTGCGCGCGCTTGCGGAGCATGCGATTGCGCAGGCCAATCGCACCCACGCTGCCGCGCACGCGGCGGGGTTTCCCGGCGTTTACGATCGCCCGCAGGCGCTCATCGATGCGCTGCACTCGGTTGAGAAGGACCTCGGCCGTCCGCGGCCGACGGTGATTGCGACACCGAAGTGGTCGTTGCTGTCGCCGTTCTATCGCGCCTCCGGTGTCAGCGGGCAGCTGGGGCCGTTCTTCCTCGAGACGCTGCTCAATCCCGATCTCACCGGTCCCGAGCGTCCGGCGGTGCTGGCGCACGAGTGGGCGCATCTTGCCGGCCACGCGCCGGAATCGGACGCAAGCTTCGTCGGCCTGCTCGCCGCGATGCGATCGGGGCCCGCCGGTGAATACAGCGCGTGGCTCGATCTCGTGTCCGAAGCAACGCGCCAATTGCAGCCGGTCACGCAGCGGTTGGTCCTCCAGAATCTGGGTCCGGGGCCGCGCGAAGATCAGAACGCCATTCGCGAGCGACTCAAATCACTTGTCGAACCCGTCGACCAGGCGGCATGGGCCGCGTATGATCAAATGCTGCGCTCTCAGGGCGTGGAAGAAGGCGTCCAGAGCTACTCGCGCGTGATTGAATTGCTGATCGGCACCGACGTTCTGAAGGTCCCGCCGGTAACAGGTAACCGGTAACCCGTAACCACCAAGGCATGATCACCCGTATTCTCCAAGTCGATCGCGATCGCCCGGACCCATCGGCGATCGAAGAAGCCGCTGCGGCACTCAAAGCAGGAAAGCTCGTCGTGTTCCCGACCGAGACCGTCTACGGACTCGGCGCGCACGCGCTTGATCCTGTCGCCGTGCAGAAGATCTTCGATGCGAAGGAGCGTCCCGCCACCGATCCGCTGATCGTGCACATCGCCCACATCGGGCAGGTGAATCAGTGCGCGATCGGCATGCCGGCCGGCGCGCGCAAGCTTGGCCTGTCGTTCTGGGCCGGCCCGCTCACGTTGATCCTGAAAAAGAAGCCGGCCGTGCCCGATCTCGTGACGGCTGGTCTCGATAGCGTGGCGCTGCGCGTACCGTCGCATCGTGTCGCGCGCGCGCTGATGGAGATGGCCGGCGTGCCGGTCGCCGCGCCGAGCGCGAACCGCTTCTCACGGCCGAGCCCGACGACCGCGGCGCACGTCCTCGAGGATCTCGATGGCCGCGTGGACTTGATCCTCGATGCCGGTCCGACCGACATTGGCCTCGAGTCCACCATCGTCGACTTCACCGTCGACCCTCCGGTGATCCGCAGGCCCGGTGGCGTCACCTTCGAGCAGGTGCACTCGCTGGTCCCCGAGGTGGTGATGAGCGAGTCGCAGGGCAGCGCCGAGGAACCGCAGGTCGCGCCGGGGCAGTTGACCAGGCATTACGCGCCGCGTGCGGAGATGACCTTGTATGAAGGCGCACCCGAGCCGGTCGTGCAACGCATGGCGAACGACGCGCGTTCGCTCGTCGCGCAGGGCAGTCGCGTCGGGATCCTTGCGGCTGAGGAAGATCTGAACGCGCTTGCGCCGATGATCGCCGCCGTGGCATCGGCGGGCAAGGTTGTGGTCCAGCCCATCGGCTCCAGGGCCGATCTCGAGCGGGCCGCCCGGGAGCTGTTCGCATCCATTCGCGCCATTGACGCAACCGGGGTCGACGTCATCCTGTCGAGCTCACCTGGAACCGACGGTTTGGCCCGCGCGATCCGCGATCGATTGATGCGCGCAGCTGATGGAAGAATTAGAACGGTCGTTTAATTGTGTATATCCGACCACTTGTATCGGATTAGCGAGTGACACTTACTGCTATCATGCCCAACTAATTAGGGCCACAGACAAGTCCACCGTAGCGCTCGCGCGGAGGTGGAAGGCGCAGAAAGCACAGACACCTGTGGGGGATGGGCCGCATGAGTCAAGAAAGCAAGCCTGAGGTTTCGGCTGTACAGCCGGGGCACTCACGACGAAATTTCATCAAGGGCGTGATCGCCGCGGGCGCGACCGTTTCCGCGTCGGCGTATCTCTTCCGCACCAACGTGCTCGGCCAGAACGATGGCATGGCCGGGGCGGTTGAGCGCCTCATCACACTCGACATCAACGGCCAGCAGCGCCGCGTCGACGTGCTGAAGAACGAGACGCTGGCGATGACCCTCAGATACAAGGTGGGCCTGACCGGCACGAAGCTCGGTTGCGATCGCGCCGAGTGCGGCGCGTGCACCGTGCTGGTGGATGACGTGCCGCGTTATGCATGCTCGACGCTGACCCACTCCGTGCGCGGCAAGAAGATCGTCAGCATCGAAGGCCTCGCCAAGCCGGACGGCACGCTGCACCCCGTGCAGCAGGCGGTCGTCGAAGGCCAGGGCTTCCAGTGCGCGTTCTGCATGCCTGGCTTCGTGATGGCCACCGTCGGTTTCCTCAAGACCAATCCCAGCCCAACGCGTGAGCAACTGACGCACGGCATCTCCGGCAACATCTGCCGCTGCGCCGACTACAACAAGATCGTCGACTGCATGATGCATGCGGCCGAGTTGTCGAGGGGGGCGTAAATCATGGCTGAACAGCAGAAGCCAGTCGCGCCGGAGAAACCCATCGAGCCGCCCAAGAAGCTGGAGTTCCGGCTTCTCGGCAAGAACTACCAGACGCAGGACCTCGTCGCCAAGGTGACCGGCCAGGCCAAGTACGCGGAAGACTTCCGCGCCGAAGGCATGGTCTTCGTCAAGCTGATGCCGAGCCCGCGGCCGCACGCGAAGGTGCGCAGCATTGATGCGTCCGCCGCGCTGGCAATGCCTGGTGTGCACGGCATCCTGACCGCGAAGGATCTGCCGGCGCCTCCGCCGCCTCCGGGAGCCCCGCCAGCCGGTGCTCGTGGTGGCGCAGCTCCCGCCGCGGGCGCTGCCGCAGGCGGCGCCCGCGGC
>DATMJU010000267.1:0-3893 GCA_035553795.1 Vicinamibacterales bacterium | reverse complement strand
GGACACGTAGTCGTCGGCGCCCATCTCCAGCACCTTCGCCTCGACCTCGGAGCTGGTATCTGACGTCAACACGATCACCGGCACCGACATCAGCTTCTCGTCGCCGCGCGTGATCTCCAGAAACTGGAAGCCGTCCATGTCGGGCATCTGCAGGTCGACCATCATCAGGTCGGGCCGCTCGCGACGCGCCGTTTCCATGCCGGTGGCGCCGTTGTCCGCTTCGAACACGGCGAGGCCTTCCTTCTCGAGCATCATCCGCAGGATCAGCCGCGTCATCCGGTCGTCGTCTGCGATCAGCACCTTGCGCTTATTGACGGGCGCTGCCGTGGCCGGAGCGGGCGCGCCCTGCGGAACCGATTCTGTTGGGGCCGCCGGCCTGGCGATCTGCGTGTCTTCCTGGTGATCGGTGAAGACACGATTCACTTCTTCGATCGACGTGACGCCTTCAGTGACCAGCTGGAGCGCGCGTTGGCGCATCGAGATGCTGCCGGCCGCGAACATCGCGGCGCGCACATCCTGCAGCGCCGCGCCGTTGCGAATCGCCTGGCGAATCGCATCGTCCGGAAGCAGGATCTCGGGAACGGCAATGCGCCCGATGTAGCCTGACTGCTTGCACTGATCGCAGCCGCGGCCAACCGATGAGTGGACCTTGCTGATCCCATGCTGTTCACCGAGGCGCGCCGCGGTTTCCGCGTCGTTCACCACCGCGCAGTGCTTGCACAGCTTGCGGACGAGGCGCTGCGCCACCACGGCATTGAGGCTTTCAGCGACCTTGAAGGGCTGCAATCCCAGGTTCAGCAATCGGGTGATCGCTGATGCGGCGTCGGTGGTGTGCAGTGAACTCAACACCAGGTGGCCGGTGAATGCGGCCTGGCCCACGATCTCCGCGACTTCGGCGTCGCGCACCTCGCCGACCATGATGATGTTCGGATCCTGGCGCATGACGCTGCGCAGCACCGTCGCGAAGGTGGTGCCCTGCTTGGTGTTGACCGGAATCTGTGTGACGCCGTCGATCTGGCGTTCGACGGGATCCTCGACGGTCACGATGTTGACACGGCCGGTCTTGAGGAAGTGGAGCGCCGCATAAAGGACGGTCGTCTTGCCGGAGCCTGTGGGGCCGGTCACGAGCACCAGGCCGTCCGGTTTTGACAGGGCGCTAATCAGCGCCTTGGCCGTCGCTTCCTGGTAACCCAGCGAGTCGATCGTCATCAGGCCGGCTCCGCCCTGGATCACGCGCATCACGATCTTCTCGCCGTGAATGGTCGGGACCGTCGACAGGCGCACGTCCACGTTCTCGTCGTCCACCATGACCCGGAACGCGCCGTCCTGGGGACGCTGCTTCAACGCGATGTCGGTCTTCGCCATCAGCTTGAAGCGATTGGTAACGCCGCGGACCGCCGCCTGAGGCAATGTCAGCATCGGCTCGAGGATGCCGGAGATGCGGTGGCGCACCGGCGCGCCATTGGTGCCGGGCTCGATGTGAATGTCGCTGGCACCGGCGGCGATCGCCGTGGCGACGATGCGATTGCAGACTTCGATGATCGGTGAATCGTTCGCTTCGGTGATCGACTTCGACTCGCTGAGATCCGCCTGGACCTCGGCCATCTTGATGCGATCGATCAGGCGATCGATCTCGTGGCCCATCTTGTAGGCCTGGCCGAGCGCGCCCATCAACTGGGAACGCATCACCACGACCATCTGCGCGCGCCGGCCGGATGCAAACGAGACGTCGCGATCGACTTCCGCATCGAACAAGTTCGGGGTGGCGTAGGTCATCGTGCGGTTGTCCTGCGCGATGGCGATGACGTGATGTTTCTTCGACACGCGCTCCGGCAGCAGCCGCGCAGCGGTTGGCTGCGGCGGCGTGACGCGCAAATCCACGAACGGCCGATCCATCCATTCGGCGAAGGACGCGTACGCCTTCGACTCGTTCATGAATCCCAGGGCGACTACGGCATCGACCAGCGTGAGGGCGTGCTTGTCGGCGTGCTGCACGACGGTCGCGAGATCGCGCTCGTTCAGGAAACCGGCGAGGTACGTCGCGAAGCCGGCGTCGGGGCGAGCCGGGGTCTTGTTGGGGGTTCCGGGTCTGTTGGTGGATTCTGACATGTCGGTTCGTTGGCCGGGGGTGTCGGCGAACGCCGCTTCAGTGTAGACCACGTTCGAGGGCGGACGGCGCCGTTTGGCGCTGACAGAACTGTGCGCCCGCACAGACAGCGCACGCTTCTGCGCACGATCGGCGCGTCAGAACTGGCGCAAATCGCCGATGCGTGGGCGGCAAGCGGTTTGCTGATTGCCGGGCCATGACGCCCGTGATTGATCTGTCGGTGATCGAAGTCCTGCGCGGATTCAGGGAAGAGGGTGAGCCCGATCCTATTGTCGAGCTCAGAGCGCTGTTCATCGCGGATGCTGCGAAGCATCTGCAGGTCTTGAACGCCGCCGCCGCCGCCGGCGACGAACGCACTTTTCGCCGCACGGCCCATAGCCTGACCGGCATGAGCGGAACGATGGGCGCAATGCGGCTGTGCTCGTTGAGCCAAGCGCTCGAGAAGACCCAGCCAGGCGCGATCGATCGCGCCCGGCTGCAAGCGCTGGAGGCGGAACTCCAGCGCGCGTCTGATGTGCTGCGATCGGCCTAGCTACTGCCGCGCGCCAACCGACTCGAGGTAGCGCACGACCGCGGTGTGACGGTTCCGGCGGGCCTGGCTGAGGGCCGTTCGCCATTCACCGACGCCGTCCGGCCGCTCGTTGAAGATGCGGGCGTGCACGTCGGCGCCCCGCGACACCAGCAGTTGCACGACCGCCAGGTGCCCGCCTTCAGCCGCGCCCATCAGGGGATTCTCGTCACCCTCGACCGCCAGGTTGACATCGGCGCCACGGTCGATCAGCAATTGCACCGGCGCAAGCAAGCCGCGCTGGGCCGCCTTGATCAACGGACTGCCGTCGCCCTCCACCACACCGTTGGGATCGGCGCCGGCATCAAGCAGCAGCTGGAGAATATCGGTGCGGCCGGCCTGGGCCGCGCCCATCAACGGGCTGCCATCGCCGTCGATGAGAGCGCCGGCATTGGCGCCGCCCGCCAGCAGTTCCTTGACGCCTTCAACATCGCCTTCCCTCGCCGCTTCGAACAGCGCGACGTCAAGTGCGCGTGACTTGCGGAATCCCGCCGGGCGCTTCCATTGCTCCGCCGAGACGGCGGTGGTCTCCGTCCTGGTGATCGCGCGCACCGGCGCGACGCTCAGCGTCACCACCGCCGCGGCGGCGACGGTGCCGGCTGCGAGCATGAAGCCGGCGCGACCTCTGCTGATGCGATCGTCGAGCACCGCTGTCACGCGCGTGGACAGGTCGCTGCGATTCGCCATCCCGAGCATCGGCTGTGTCGTCGTCGCCGACATGCGCTGCGCCAGCGTGACGAGTTGCTCGGCATACTCCGTTCGCTCTTCGCTGATCACCACTGCATCGTCACAGGACCGTTCCGCCTCGAGGCAGAGACGCCGCCACGCTGACCACACCAGCGGGTGGAACCAATAGAACGCCGCAACCGTGCGAGCCACGATTTGCATAAGCCAATCTCCTCTCTGGATATGTTCGATCTCGTGCATCAAGGCGCACCGTAACTCGGCCTCTGACCACTCTCGCGCGTCGAGGGGAAGGACGATCACGGGTTTGCTGATGCCGAAAGTCATGGGACCGGGCACGGACTCGTGCTCGAGCAGTTCAACCGGCAGGGAAACGCCGCGCGCGTCCGCGAGGCGGTCAAGTTCGGCGCTGTGCCAGGCCACGGGCAGCCCGGTACGGCGAATCATCGACAGCCGCCAGAGAGCGGCGGCCACCGGCAGCAGGAACACGATCGTGCCTGCGGCCCAGGTCAGGCGCAGCGCCTCGCCCAGCGA
>DATMJU010000266.1:0-2844 GCA_035553795.1 Vicinamibacterales bacterium | reverse complement strand
GTGTTCTGACTCTAGGTACGGCGCACTGCCGCCAGCACAGCGCAACAGGTGGTTGGACCTGAGTTGGACGCCGGAATGAGGTGTGCATTTATCGGCAGCTGTTGAACACCCATTCCGGTCTGAGCTGAACACCCAGACCGGAAGCTGTTGAACAGCGCGATCGGCGACATGACCGCGCAAAGCGCGATCACCGCCGTTCACGCATCCATCGTCGCCGAAACGTGGCGGCCGGCGACATGAACGCGGTCAAGTACCTCCGAGTGCCGCCTTTCCTCGGGTCTTGCGCATCGACTCGCCCTTCAGCTGAATCTTGTAGGCTTGGTGCACGATCCGATCGAGCACCGCGTCGGCGATCGTCGGATCCGGGAAGCAGTCATGCCACTTCTCCAGCGGGTATTGGCTCGTGATCAAGAGTGAGCCGGTCCTCATCCGGCGATCCACAACGTCCAACAGCAGCTGCGCCGACGCGGGCGACATCTCGCCGATTCCGAAATCGTCCAGGACCAGCAAATCGGCTTTGACGAGAGACGCCTTCAGCTTCGGCAGCGATGCGTCGATCTGCGCTTCGGCGATCATTTCGTACAGCTCGCTCGCGCGATGGAACGCAACCGACATGTCCAGGCGGCATGCTTGATGAGCGAACGCGCAGGCAAGCCAGGATTTCCCCAGACCGGTCGCGCCAAGGATCATCAAGTTGTGATGCCGATGGATCCACGCGCAGCTCGCCAGCGAGGCGACCAGCGGCTTTTCGAGCCCGCGGCTCGCGCGAAAGTCGATATCCTCGACCGCGGCGAGCTCCGGCAAAGCGGCGACCTTCACGAGGCGATTGAGCTTGCGCGACTTGCGCGCGGAGACCTCCGACTCCAGCAGCAGGCCGAATCGTTCGTCGAACCCGAGCTGGTGCAGCTTGGGTTGCTCTACCTGAAGCTCGTAGGCTTGCGACATCGCCGCCAGGCGAAGCTCGCGCATCTGGGACAGGTTCTGCACTTGGATGCTCATGGTTCAGGCTCCGAAATATTGAGGACCGCGTACGTTTTCGTGCGTGGTGCGGACAGGGGGTTTGCCGTTGCGCGGCGGCTGCAGGTCGGGCTTCTTCTTGAAGATCGACTCGACCTTGTCGAGGGCATGGATCTTTGCTTTGAGGGCGTACGCGCAGACCTGCTCGAAACGCGCTTCGCTGTATTCGCGCGCGAGCTCGCGCATGCGCCGGGCTGCGCGCAGGCCGTTGGCGCGGTCGCGCCGGTCAGTGAGGTGATGCAGGATCATCTCCTTGGCCTTCTCGCCGACCGAGTCGGCCCACTGCGCCAACTGCTTGGGCTCGCCCTCGAGCACGCGCAGATGCGACACGGGGCGGTGCTCGGCAAGCGTGCTCATCGCTCCCGGTTCGAACAGGCGCGCGTGCAAGGCGACGCGGCGGTTCGAGTGGAAGATCTCCACCATCGAGGCTGTGACGCGCAGGTCCACCCGTCGCCCGAGCAGCTCGCAAGGGACCGAGTAGTAACCGCCCGCGTGTTCGACGTGATAGTCCTGTCCGACAAGAACCTGATGACGCCACTCGCACAGCTCGAATGGTTTGTTCGGCAAGGGCTTGAGCGCGGCGCGCTCGGCCTGCTCGAATCGATCGCGACGCGAGACCTTCAGCTTCTTCAGCTGATGACCGTTGAGCTTGTCGGTCAGTTCACCAAGCGCCTCATTGAGCTCCTCGATACTCGAGAAGACGCGATCGCGCATGCGGAACATCAGGCGCTGCACGATCTGCACGCCCACTTCCGCCTTGCCCTTGTCCTTCGGCTTGCGTGCGCGCGTCGGCGCGGGCGCGGTGTCGTAGTGCTTCAGGCACTCCAGATAGGTCGCGTTAATCACGATGCGATCGCGTTCGCGGCGAATGACGGCGGCTTTGAGGTTGTCGCAGACGACCCACTCCGGCGCGCCGCCCAGGAACTCGAAGCATCGGACATGGCAGGTGACCCAGTCCGCCGTCGTCTGCGTCGGCACCGCGCAGACGAACGTGTAGTTGGAGTAGCCAAGTACGGCGACGAAGACCTGGGCGTGACAGGCCACCTTGCCGGTCGAGTCGACGATCGGCACGACCCGGCCGGCGAAGTCGACGAAGAGTTTCTCGCCCGGCAGATGAAGCCGGCGCATAGTGATGTGCTGCTTCTTCGTGTACTGGCGGTAGCCGGTCGTGAACTGGGTGTGACCGATGCCGTCGGGATTGTTCTCGCGCCACTCCAGCCAGATGGCGCCCAGCGTCGCGTCGGCGCGCTGCATCTGCTCATGCACCCACGCCCAATCCGGAGCGGGTTTGCTGACGGTTATCGTGCGGTCGTGCGTGCCGAGGGCATCGCGCCATGCGTCGTCGTCGAGGTCCTTGAGGGCCTCCCAGTTCTTCGGTTGGTTGCGCAGCAACTCGCGAAGGCTGCCGACCGTCCCCGGCGACACGCCGGTGGCGGAAGCGATCGCCCGACTGGACGATGCCGTGTCATAGAAATGCAGGCGTGCAATTTCGCGCTGCAGGCGTACTTCAAGCCGCATGGGCTCCTTTCGAGGGCCAAGCGGGAGTACGCGAAGCCCGGGATGAGTTTGCCCAGCACGCCCGCCAGTGTTGACGCGGCGGGCGTTGCGGCCGATACTCCGAGCCAGCACATTCCCCAATGTTCTGGCGGCATCGGCCGACGACTTCAGCCCGGGTCCTCCCGGGCTTTGTCGTTTCTGGGCGCGAACGAACAGCAGCAAAGTTCTGTTGGATTCTCCTTTCTTGAGGGTGCGCGGCCAGGTGCTGCCCGCATCGATCAAGTGTCCACGTCGCCGACTGCCTGTTCACGTCGCCGAAACGTCGACATG
>DATMJU010000265.1:0-3003 GCA_035553795.1 Vicinamibacterales bacterium | reverse complement strand
AAGCAGGACGCGGCTTCTCGGTGGTCGCGCAGGAGGTCAAGGCGCTGGCGCAGCAGACCGCGCGTGCGACTGAGAATATCTCGGAGGAAGCTGTGACGATCCGCGCAACGACAGGCTACGCCTCGCACGAGATCGAAGGCGTGCGTGAGGTGGTCCGCCAGCTTGCAGAGAATTCCGCAGGGATCGCCAACGCGATCGAGTATCAGAGCGAGGCCACCGCGGAGATTGCGCGTAACATCATCGCGGCGGCGACGCGCGCCAACGAGGTCGCCGCCACCATCGGCTCCGTGCGTGCGACGATCGCCGAAGTCGACGCCGCGGCCGGCGAGGTGGATCGCCTCGGCCAGGCGCTCAACGGCGAGGCGACGACGCTGAGCGGTACCGTGGACGAGTTCGTTGCGTCGATCCCGGCCGCCTGACGGCACCGCCGGGCGAGGGCACCCCGCCTTGATCTGATCCCGACGCCCGCTACACTCTGCGCCGCTTCAACATAACGAAACCACCTGCTAACGAAACCGCCTGGGGAGAAGCGTCGTGAAACATCAAGTTGCGTCTTTGTTGCTTGCTGGAGGCGTCGCGCTTGCGTCCGCCTCGTTCGCGCAGGCCGCCGAGCCTTTCATGCTGACGTCGTCATCCTTCAAGGATGGCACGATGTTGGCTGTTAAGAACGCCGGCAACATCAAGTCTAATCCGAACTGCGTGGGCGAAAACGTCTCGCCGCCGCTCGCTTGGAAGAACGCGCCGGAAGGCACCAAGAGCTACGCGCTGCTGATGGTCGATCCGGAAGGCCGCAACGGCCTCGGCGTGATCCACTGGCTTGCCTACAACATTCCGGCCTCGGTGACGGGCTTCGCGGAAGGCGAGACCAGCAAACCGTCGGACAAATACACCGGCGGCAAGGGCACCGCGGGTCAGCACATCTATCTCGGCCCGTGCACGCCGCCCGGCACAGACGTGCATCACTACACCTTCACGCTGATCGCCACCGATCTCGAGCCCGGTGCTTTGCAGCCCGGCCTGACCCATCCGGAGCTGATCAAGGCGCTGGAGGGGCATGCGAAGCAATCGGCCGGTCTGGTTGGCCTGTTCAAGAAACCGTAAGCCGATCTTGATCGACAATTGCACCATAAGATAAGAGGAGCGTGACGTGTCCCGCGGAACGCTCCTCACCTTGCAAGCCCTCGTGGCGATCGTTTCGATCGCGGCGTGGCATATTCTGACGACCGATCATTTCTTCGGCGCGAAATTCTTCGACACTGCGATCCTGCCGCCGTTTTTCTTCTCCACGCCGACCGACGTGGCGCAGAAGGTCATCAAGCTGTTCTCCAGCGGCATGATCTGGAAGCATCTCTGGATCACGCTGACGGAATCGATGCTGGCGTTCGTGATCGGCTCGATTGCGGGTGTGCTGGTCGGCTTCTGGTTCGCGCGTCAGCCTGTCGTCGCCGCGATCTTCGATCCGTATGTGAAGATGATCAACGCGTTGCCGCGTGTCGTGCTGGCGCCGATCTTCACGCTGTGGTTCGGGCTGGGCATCTGGTCAAAGGTGGCGCTCGGCGTGACGCTGGTGTTCTTCATCGTGTTCTTCAACGTCTATCAGGGCGTGAAGGAGGTGAGCCCTACGGTGCTCGCCAACGCCCGCATGCTCGGCATGAACGAGAAGCAGCTCATGCGGCACGTCTATTGGCCGTCGGCGCTGTCGTGGATGTTTTCCTCGCTGCACACCTCGGTGGGCTTTGCCGTGGTGGGCGCAGTGGTGGGCGAATATCTCGGCGCGGCTGCGGGCCTCGGCTACCTGATCCAGCAGGCCGAGGGCGTGTTCGACGTGGCCGGCGTGTTCGCGGGCATGTTCATCCTGGCGGTGTTCGTGGTCATCATCGACTGGATCGTGACCCTGGTGGAACGCCGTCTGCTGGTGTGGCGCCCGGTCGCGTCGGAAACGCGCACGGCCTAGGGCGTCCGCTCTAGGCAGGTCCCGGCCGCTGGCCTAATGTGCCCCGAAATTCGCTAGGGAGACCCCAATGAAAGCTTTGTTCATGCGCTGGATTCTGGCGCCGCTCGCGGCCCTTGCGCTGATGACCGGCGCGGCCTCGGCACAGATGAAGGTGAAGATCGCGGTCGGCGGCGCGGGCTGCCTCTGCTACCTGCCCACGATGCTCGCGGAGCGGCTCGGCGAATACAAGAAGGCCGGCCTCGAGGTCGAGCTGATCGACTTCAAGGGCGGCTCGCAGTCGCTCACCGCGGTGATCGGCGGCAGCGCCGACGTGGTGTCGGGCTATTTCGATCACTGCGTGAACCTCGCCGCCAAGAACCAGGCGCTGGAAGCCTTCGTGGTCTATGACCGCTATCCGGGCCTCGCGCTGGTGGTCGGGCCGAAACAGACCGGCAAGATCACCTCGGTGAAGGACCTCAAGGACAAGAAGGTCGGCGTCAGCGCGCCGGGTTCCTCGACCGACTTCTTCCTCAAATATCTCCTGGCCAAGAATGGCGTCGATCCGAACTCGGTCGGCGTCATCGGCATCGGTCTCGCAGCGACGGCGGTGGCCGCAATGGAGCAGGGCTCGGTCGATGCCGCGGTCATGCTCGACCCGGCGATCACGCAGCTCCAGGGCCGCAACAAGGATTTGAAAATCCTGAGCGATACGCGCACGGCGCACGACACGCTCGAAGTGTTCGGCGGCGAGTATCCGGGCGGCGCGCTCTATACCAAGAGTGCCTGGATCGCCTCGCATCCGAAGGAGACGCAGGCGCTCACCAACGCGATCGTGAACACGCTGAAGTGGATCCACTCCCACTCCGCCGAGGAGATCATGGCCAAGATGCCGGACGAGCTGATCGGCCCGGACAAGGCGCTTTATCTCGCGGCGCTGAAGAACACGATCCCGATGTATTCGCTGACCGGCAAGATGGACCCGAAGGGGGCGCAGGCCGTGCTGGACGTGTTCAGCCAGTCGTCGCCGGAGGTCAAGAACGCCAAGATCGACCTGTCGAAGACCTACACCA
>DATMJU010000264.1:0-3025 GCA_035553795.1 Vicinamibacterales bacterium | reverse complement strand
GAACCAGGCATCAGCGTGATCGTCGGTCGAGCCGGTCTTGCCGGCGGCCGGAAGGCGGAAGCCGCTCTGCCGCGCGCTGAAAGCGGTGCCGTGATCCACCACGTCCGCCAGCATCGTCGACATCAGGAACGCCGTCGATTCGCTCAGCACGCGGCGGCCAACCGACTCACCGCGGTAGATGACGCGGCCATCCGGATCCTCGATGCGGGTCACGAACACCGGCGTGTGCTGCACACCGGCATTCGCAAACGCGGTGTAGGCGGACGTCAGGTCGAGCAGGCTGACCTCGCCAGTGCCGAGCGCCAGCGACGGGACTGCCGGAAGTGAGTTGAGGCCGACGCGGTTGGCCAGGTCGATGGTCGGGCCGAGCCCGACCCGCTGCAGCAGGTGCACCGCCGCGCGATTGCTCGAATGGACCAATGCCGCCCGCAACGTAGTCGATTCCACTTCATGTTCACCACCTGGCAGGTACCCTCCCTGTGCGGAGTCCACGTAGGCGTCAAGGCCGTCGATCATCGAGCCTGGCGAGAAGCCGGCTTCGAGTGCGGCGGCGAAGACGAATGGCTTGAAGGCCGAGCCGGGCTGGCGCTTTGCTTCGGTCGCGCGATTGAACGGGCTCTCCGCGTAATTGCGCCCGCCGACCATTGCGCGAACGTAACCCGTCGAGGGCTCGATCGCGACCAGCGCCGCCTGCAGCGGACCAGCCTTCTTCTTGTTCTTGTCGAGGGCCAGCAAACGGTGCGAGACCGAGTCCTCGGCGAAGTGCTGCACATCGGCGTCAAGCGTCGTGTGGACGCGGAGGCCGCCGGCCAGCGTGCGTTCGACTCCGAATTCCGCGAACAGCAACTCGCGCACGACCTCGGCGAAGTACGGGCCGATGGCGGCGCTGGCGGGATCGACCTCTGCACGTTTTGCGTCGTGCACCAGCGTGGCGGCAACAGGCGTGGCAATGGCGGCGCCAAACGTGTCCGCGTCGAGCTGTCCGGATGCATACATCTCGCGCAGTACCCAATCGCGGCGATCGCGAATGCGCGTCGGGGTCTTGCGAATCGTCCATGCGGACGGCCGGTTGATCAGCGCGGCGAGCGTTGCGGCTTCAGCGGCGTTGACCTGTGATGCGTTCTTGCCGAAGTAACCCAGCGAGGCCGCCTCGACACCGTAGTAGCCGTCACCGAGATAGATGTTGTTGAGGTAGGCCTGCAGGATCGCGCGCTTGCCGAACTTGTCCTCGAGGCGATGCGAGAGCCAGGCTTCGCGCAGCTTGCGGCCGAACGTCTTGTTGCGATCCAGCACCGTGTTGCGCACGAACTGCTGCGAGATGGTGCTGGCGCCCTGGACCACGCGGCCACGACGCAGGTTGGCACCCAACGCCGCGCCGACACGCCGGAGATCAACGCCGTTGTGCTCGTAGAATCGGCGGTCTTCAGCCGCCAGGACCGCCTGCTGAAGGGGCTCGGAGACTTCCTCGAGAATCACCGGCAGGCGGTGCTCGCGATAGAGCGCCGAGAGCACGCGACCCTTCGAGTCGTAGACCAGCGTGGTCTGCGGGCCAGGGTCGAGCGTCAGCTTCTCGGCCAGCGCGTCAACTTCCTGTTTAACCTGCCAGATGCGGAACAGCACGACGATCATGCCGATCGACACACCGACGAGGAGCGTGGTGATGATGATGTGGCGGAGGCGGGAACCATTCGGGGCACGCATGGCGTTTACCTACCCCGTGAGATAGCAAACGCAATGCCGGACCGCGGAACTAAACGAAGGGACGGCGGTGCCGGATCACGGCACCGCAGTCATATTTGTCGGACTAGCGGATCCCGCGAGCGCCGTAATAGCGAAACGCCGCCCAGTAGGACGGATGGGTGCGGCCGCGCTCGTCGCGCATCACACGCTGCGCCCTCGTCAGTGCCGTCTCGCGGGCGCGCCCCTGCGTCAGGCTCATTTTGAAGAGCTCCGCAAACTCGTTGGTGGTGCCTTCGGCGGGTGTCCACAACGAGACGAGCGCGCCGTTATTCATCGCTCCGCCGACCAGCCGCGCGTTCGCCGGACCCGGCTCAGCAGAGGTAGGGAAGAGCTGGCTCACGGAGTTCGGCAGCGCGGCTCCGCCGGTCCAGGCGGCGGCTGAAGTCACCGACGGCGCGAACACCATCGGTTTCCAGTCCACCAAGTACTGCCACGTGGTGCGGCCAGCCGGGTTGCGTACCAGCGCGCTGAAGGGCAGCTCTTCGAGCGGACCATCCGGCACGATCAGCAGGCGGTCAGCCTTGATGGCGTCGTCGTGAAACTGCCCAAACAGCAGGTCGAACAAGGCGCGGCCATCTGCCACCAGCGGGGCTTCGTACGCCGACGCGCTCGAACGCGTGCGCACGCGCTCGACGAACCTGTCGACGCGCTCATCAAGAGCGGCGCCCTTCTCGTCGATACGGTAGACGCGCATCGGAGTATCGCGCGTCGCCACGAACGCGTACGTTGCGGCGGGCTGGACGCTGTAAGCGACGACCAGGGTGCCGGCCTCGATGCCGCGCTTAAGGGCGTCAACCGGCGCTGCCGTACTCGCCACATCCTCGCAGTTCGTGCACCGCGCACGGCGCAGCCGTTCGTGCATGCGATCGAGGAGCGAGAACGCTTCGCCGGCATTGCCCTGCTCGGCGAGGATGCGAATCGGGCCGCCGTAATAAGACTGAAGACGCGGCACCAGCTGCGCGCGCGCATCGAGCGTGCCGGTCGGACGCGCAGTTCGCGACCGCTCAAGGATGTCGATCGCTTCGCGCATGCGGCGCAGGCCTTCTTCGGCATCGCCACGCTGGACCAGGAAGTTACCCAGCTCGTGCACGACGTTCACGTGATCGAGCGAGTTGGGCGAGATGCGCGCCCAGGCGTCCACGGATCGCTCGAACGCGTTGCGCGCGGCGAGCGGGTCGCCGGATACAGAGGTGACAATCGCGATGCGCTCGAGTGACTCAGCCACTTCAGGCGAGTTGGCGGCGAGCTTCTCCCGAATCGCCAACGCCTCGCGGTGCAAAACCAG
>DATMJU010000263.1:0-3581 GCA_035553795.1 Vicinamibacterales bacterium | reverse complement strand
GGTGTAGACGCCGGGATTGATCGAAAAATAGAGCGTCTGTTCCTCGTCGTAGTACCGCTCGCGCGCCACCATCACGGTGACCGCATATGTGCCGTTGGCCAGCGGCAGCTTGGGAAAGGCGACCCGCAACGTGCCCTCGCGGCGTTGTGACGCCTCGAATGAGAAGTCACGGCAGATCGTCCGCATCACGTCTTGCGTGCCGTCGCGATGGAACGCCACCAGGACCTGGGGCCGCTCCGAAAGGTCCGGCTGGTTGATGCGATACCGCATGGTCAGTTCGAACGGCGCACCGTGGCGGAAGGTGTAGCATTCGCGGCCGTTCCCGTCCCTCGGCGTCAACGCGTCGATCACGATCGCACCCGTGCCCTGGCGCCCGGCAGACGTGCCTTGGCGGAGTTCGCCGGCATTCGTGGCCCCAACCGGTGTGGCGATATGGTTGACCCAGTTGCCGTTCGAGGGTGGCAGCGCGCCGAGATGAATCTCCTGACCATTCACAAAAGCGCGCGCCTCGAGCGCGCACGGCTCTGCCGACCAGTAGTCCATCGACACTCGCAGCGAACGGCGCGCGCGCGCCGCCTCGTCGGAATCCAGCGCGACGCTGCCGGCCACCTTGTGAAACGGTGATCCGAAATTCAGCATCGGGCGCGCGGTTCGCTGTTGCCACTCGCCGGCGTCACCCCAGTTCGTGCCTTCGGCCTGAAGGGACGTGCGTCCCGTCGACGCCTCGGCGATTGGCAGTTTGCCAATCAGGTCATCATCCAGATACACATCGATCGAGCTGAAGTACACCGGGCTGGGCTGCGGGCCTCGATCCGCAGACAAGATCTCGACCATCGCCGGCGTCGTGTTGCTCTCACGCAATTCGCGAGCCCGGCTCTCGGCACGCAGCCGCAACCGGTTCTCCTCCTGAACGCGGATGGAGTCTTCGTACGCGTTGACGACGGTCGCGCCGTCGCCATCCATCAGGATGCGGCCGCGGTCGATCCAGATCACACGCTCGCAGATGCTCACCGCGGAGTAGACGTCGTGGGTGACCAGCAGCAGCGTTGTGCCTTCACGGGCGCACAGATCGCGGATGCGGCTGTAGCTCTTGCCGGCAAAATACGCGTCACCAACACCGAGCACTTCATCGAGGACGAGCAGGTCGGGTGTAATCGCGGTCGACGTCGCGAACATCAACCGCACACCCATACCCGACGAATACGTCTTCACCGGTTGGTCGATGTATTCCTCGAGCTCCGCAAACTCGATGATCTCCTCGCACTTGCGCGCCGCCTCGCTACCCACGACACCGAGCTGGGCGAGATAGGCAATAACGTTCTGGCGGCCGGTGAAATCGGGATGAAAGCCGCTGCCGATCTGCAGGAGCGCGTGTGCCTGTCCTTGCACGGAGAGTGTGCCACGCGTCGGCTCAATCACGCCGGTCAGCAACTTCAGCAACGTGCTCTTGCCGGCGCCGTTGCGACCGATGAACGCGACCTTCTCGCCGCGGCGAATCTCGAGGTTGACTCCCCCGAGCGCTGCATGTTCCGTGTACGCACCCTGGCTCGTCTTCAACAGGCCGAACATGTCGAGAAAGCGGTGCACCGGCTTTGTGTAGAGACGGTAGACCTTCGCAAGGTTCGAGGCGCGAATGATGACGTCGGTCATGAGGGAGGCCCCGGCGGCTTGTCCTTCAGCCAGATCACGTAGCCGGCAAGGCTCAGGAGCAAGTTGTGCGAAAACAGCAGCAGCGAAATCAGGACCGAGACTTCGCGCGGCACCCCGTATCCTGAGAACATGAAGACATGGAGTTGCTCGCGCAGGCCAATGCCGTTCACTGAAACAGGGGCATTGGCATAAATGGACATGCTCAAGATCAGGAGCATGACCGGCAGAATCGGCAAGTCCGGCAGCCCGTTGGCGCGAAAGTAGGTGCGGTACAGCTCACCCATCATCCACGAGAAGCCGACCGCGACAAACAGCGAGACGCCGATGGCGCTGGGGCTGCGAACGCCGGTTCGCACGTAACCGGCGAACTCGATCAACCTCGAGCGCAGCGCGCCCCAGCGTGACGGCACGATCACGGCCAGCGCTCGCTCAATCGGCAGTAACGTCGTCAGCGAGACGGTAAGCAGGATCGCGGCAAACAGGGTCAGCGCATTTCGATTCAGTACCAGCAGCTCCGAGTCAGCCGGCGTGGACCACGCGAGCGCCGCACCTAGTATCGATAACCACTGAAACCCGAGAAAGCGATCCAGGAACACCGAAGCCCCCACCTCGGTGTAGCCGGCACGGCGGCCGAGGTAATAGACCTTGGCGGCGTCCCCGCCGACCGCGGTCGGCATCAGGCTGCTGAAGAACTGCCCGATGAGTCCTTGTCGAAAGACTTCGCCAAACGAGACCCTGATGCCGAGGGTCTTCAACATGATCTGCCATCGCAACGTGACCATCAGTTGGCCGACAATGACAACGCCCATCGACGTCGCATAGAAGGAGGCAGAAATGTGGCGGAGCGCATCAGCCGATTTCTGCCAGTCGAAGCTGCGGAACAAAATGGCGAGAAGCACAAGCGAACCGACCGCCTGCGCTGCGAACACGAGATGGCGGCGCTGCATCAGAAGCAGTTCAGGATGCGCATGGCGATGTCTGAGGCCGACGGCAACGCCGCGGCTTCCTGCAGGCGTCCGCTGGGGATCGGGTGCGACGCTGCGCCCACGCGAACCTGCGTGGCAGTCTTGCCGTTCTCTTGCACCGTGGCGGCGACCTGCGCACTGACTTCGGCCGACCAGCCGAAATCCACGCTCGCTTCTTCGGCGTAACACCACACCGACCCGGTCGCCGTCTCGGCAATCGTTCGAATGTGCGACACCGGCGACGGTGAAAGCTGGCTGCTGACGACGAGGTCGATCAGCAGGCCTTCGTTATGCTTCAGGTGCTGGACGGCTTCGAGCGCGTGAGGCGTCATCGCGCCGTAGCACCACAGCTGGCCGTCCGCAGGCGACTCGTGGCGCAACCAGGTGGTCGCAAACGGAGACGATGGATCCGACAACGTCGTGCGTGTGAAGCCAGGCACGCTATCGACCACTTCGCGGCCGTAGCAAGTCTTGCTCTCGATGAATACGACTGGTCCGTCGCACTCCGCTGTGGCTTGCCTCAACAACGCGCCCGGATCGCCGAGAATGCTGGGCGCCACGACCCACAAGCCTGGCACTCCCATGAAATGTTTTTCGATCGACTGGCTGTGCGTGGGGCCGTAGCCGCGTCGCGCGCCCATCGGCGCCCGCACGACCAACGGCACGCGGACCTGGTCGTTGTACATCCACTGGAACTTCGCCGCGTGATTCACCAGCTGATCGCCGGCCAGGAACAGGAAGTCGCCGAACATGATCTCGACGATCGGCCGTTGGCCTCGTAACGCGAGGCCGGTGGCCACGCCAACGATCGCCGCCTCAGAAATCGGCGTCGTCAGCACGCGATCGGGAAAACGCGTTGAGAGCCCCTTCGTGACCTTGAACGCACCGCCGTACGGATCGAGAATGTCTTCGCCGATCATCACGACTCGCGCATCGCTCTCCATCAACCCATGCAGGGCCTGGTTG
>DATMJU010000262.1:0-4560 GCA_035553795.1 Vicinamibacterales bacterium | reverse complement strand
ATGTCGGCAGCCCGCTGAACAAAACTTAGCGCGACCCAGTCGACGCCAAGCGCAAGGCCGAAACGAAGATCGCGATCGTCCTTTTCCGTCAGGTCGGAGCGCAGTGGGACATGAGGCGCGTTGATGCCCTTGTGCTGGCCGAGTTCCCCGCCGTCTACGACGTGCGTCACGATCTCGGCCGGCGTCGCCGACTGCACCTCGAGTTCCACCTTCCCGTCGTCCAGCAAGAGGCGGTCCCCCTTGGTGACCTTCAGGGCCAGCTCGCCGTAGGTGGTATAGACGCGGCCCGGGCCGCCAATCTCGTCGCCGATCGCGATGACCAGCGGCTCGCCTCGGCGCAGCGGAATCGCGCGGCCGCCTTCGAGGCGTCCGGTGCGGATCTTCGGGCCGCTCAGATCCTGCAGGATCGCGATCTGCCGGTCGGCCTTCGCCGCCGCCTCGCGGACGGAATGAAAGCGCGCCGCGTGGTCGGCGTGCGACCCATGCGAAAAGTTCAGGCGGAAGACGTCAACGCCGGCGGCGATCAGCGGCGCAGGATCGAGCGAGGCGGGGCCAAGCGTCGCGACGATTTTCGTGTGGCGCACGCTTCCAGCTTACGATGCTTTGGATGAACGGCCGAGAAATCGCGGTGGAAACCCTGCAAGCGCTGGCCGGCCACGCGCGAATTGCCGGGGCAAAACGAATCCTCGAGGTCGGCACCGGTGACGGACGTGTAACGCTCGCGTTGGCGGCAACTCTCCCGGCCGACGGCCTGCTCATTACGATGGAGCCGGATGCGGCCGTCGCCGCGGCGGCGCGGCAACAGTTCAGCGCGGCCGGCTTCGCGCATCAGATCAGCGTCATCATTGGAGAGCCGGCGCGGTTCCTTCACAAGATCCGCGGCCCCTTCGATGTAATTGTGCGACGCGTCCCCGACGAGACCGGCGCGCTCCGGGCCCGGCTCGCCCCGATGCTTGCACCCGACGGCGTCCTGATCGACGCGACCCGAAATATAGTGTGAGGAACATGACGATCGCTGAATGGCTGGCGCAGGCCAAGGCTGATGCAGAAAAACACGGCATGCCCGAGCTGATCCCGATGCTCGACGGCCTGGCGCAGGCCACCGAGCGCCTCCGCGCCGCCGACTGGAACGACAACCCCGACACGCAGACGCCGACCAATGACGACGATCAGTGAAGTCACGGCGAGCGTCGCCGCTGGAAGAGTCACGTCTGAGAAGCTGACCGAGCAGTGCCTGTCGGCGATCGCACAGCTCAATCCAAAGCTGAACGCGTTCATCACCGTGACTGCCGATGAAGCGCTCGCACAGGCACGCCAGGCTGACAAGGAAATTGCCGCCGGACGCCACATTGGTCCGTTGCACGGCATCCCGATTTCCCTCAAGGACCTGATCGACCAGAAAGGCGTCGGCACGACCGCCGGGTCGCTGGTGCGAAAGGATCACGTCGCGACCGCTGACGCCGTGGTCACCCGCCGGCTGCGCGCTGCGGGGGCGGTATTCGTCGGCAAAACCAACCTGCACGAGTTCGCGTTCGGCACGACCAGCGAAGATTCCGGGTTTGGCCCCGTGCTCAACCCGCTGGATCCGCTGCGCTCGCCAGGCGGTTCAAGCGGCGGCTCGGCCGTCGCCGTCGCAACGGGAATGTCACTCGGCACCGTCGGCACTGATACGGGGGGATCGATTCGCATCCCGGCCGCGGCCTGCGGCATCGTCGGACTCAAGCCAGAGTGGGGACAGGTGTCCGCATCCGGCGTCGTTCCGCTCAGCCGCCAACTCGACCACGTGGGTCCCCTTGCCGCTTCTGTGGCGGATGCCTGGCTGCTCTACAACGCGATGCAGCCGGACGGCGGCCAGATCAGCGATGCGCTTGAACCGACACCGCTCAAGGGACTGCGCATCGGCAAACTCGGCGGCTACTTTTTCGATCGTCTCGACGAGGACGTGGAGGCGGGCGTGCTGTCGACGATCGAACGCCTCCAGCAACTCGGCGCCACGGTGACGGAAGTCAACGTGCCGCATGCGGCGGACATGGCGGCGATCTACCTGCATCTCGTGTTCGGCGATGCCGCCGAGTACCACGCGCGCACGCTGGTCTCGAGACCCGGCGACTACACGAAGCCTGTTCGCCTGCGCCTTGAAATGGCGCGCTACGTGCTCGCCGAGGATTACATCCGTGCCGTGCGTGGCAAAGCCGTCATCGCCCGGGAAGTCGATCGCGCGCTCGCGGGAGTTGATGTGCTGGCGTTGCCGTCCCTGGCGATACCCGCTCCGCCACTCGGCGCGGCCACGATGCCGGTGAAAGGTGGCCCCGACGCGGTTCGCACGTTGATGCTGCGCTGCACGCAACCCTTCAATCTGTCGGGACATCCAGCCATCTCGGTGCCGTGCGGCAAGACCCGCCACGGCTTGCCGATTGGCCTGCAGTTGGTCGGCCACAGCGGCCGCACCCCCGCCCTTGTGCAAGCTGCGCTCGCCGCAGAAGCCGCGATCGCGCAGTGATCGAACGTTACTTTCATCGCTGGGAGCACGAACTCGCGGCGGTCAGCAAGGCAGACAGGGCGGTCCGGCCTTTTGACTGGGGCGAAGACTGGATCGATCAACCCGTCACCGGTGACGCAGAACCCGTAACCCGTGTACGCGCCTGGGTCGAGTCGATCATGCGCGACACCGACGCGTTCTTCACGCCTCAACCGACGCGCTATACCTTGACGGACAACGTGCTGACGTTCCCGAGCGGTTTCACCACGCCGCACGAGGTGAACAACACAGTCGTCTGCCGCTACTTCCTGCCGAAGCCGATCTTCAAACCCAAGCCGGGCGCACCACGGCGTGCCGTCGTGGTCATCGCGCAGTGGAATGCGGACCCAGACGGCCATGTCGGTCTGTGCGAGTTGCTCGCAAAGGTCGGCATCGCGTCGCTGCGCATCAGCCTGCCGTACCACGACTCGCGCAAGCCGTCAGACCTGAAGCGCGCCGAATACATCTGCAGCTCCAACGTGGTGCGCACGCTGCAGGTGTGCAGGCAGGCGGTCGGTGACCTGCGTCTCGCGTTGTGGTGGCTTCGAGATCAGGGATACGACCGGCTCGGATTGCTGGGCACCAGCCTCGGCTCCTGCCTCGCCTACCTGACGACGTGTCACGAACCGCTGGTGAAGGCGCAGGCGCTCAACCACGTGTCGCCATATTTCAGCGATGTCGTGTGGCGCGGACTGTCGACCGAGCACGTCCGCGAAGGCCTCGCGCAGCATCTCGACCTGGATCAGTTGCGCGAGTTGTGGCGTCCCATCAACCCGTGGTCGTACCTCGATCGCCTCGCCGATAGGAAGACGCTGATGGTCTACGCGAAGTACGACCTCACGTTCCCGGTCGATCTGTCGTTGAAATTGATCGAAGAGTTCCGGCGGCGCCGCCACCCGATGCAGGTGCGGATGCTGCCCTGCGGCCACTACTCCACAGGTGCATCGCCCTTTAAATTTCTCGATGCTTTCTACCTGACGAGATTTCTTGTGAAGAATCTCTAGAGAGAAGTTTCGGGTCCCGGGTTACGGGTTCCCGGTTTGGTTCGGTGGTTGCTGGTTGCTAGTTCGGGTTCGGGTTCATGGACCTGAACCCCGAACCAAACCGGGAACCAGTCACCCGGAACCCGGAACCAGTCTTCTACAGATATTTGAGCAGCTTGACGATCGCGTCGTAGATTGAACCGGCGAGCGATTCAACCAGCGGAGAGACTTCGCCGGAATCGATCGATTCAGCGACGGTGACGGGATCGGTGAGCAACAGCCAGACCGTGGCGCCGGCAATCACCACGGCAAACAGCCCGACGATGCCGACGAGGCTGAAGAGGCGGTTCGAGAATCCCGTGGTTTGGCGCTGACGCTGAATGTCCATGACAAGCGGACCAGCGGGGATCATACCCTCCTTCGCTCGCCACAACATGAGCGAGCTACGGAGGGCTTGCCCCGCCATCCTTCATATGACGGCGAAACAGCCGGGGTTGTTTCAGGAGACGAGAACGATCTTGCCGAATTGTTCGCCGGCTTCGAGCCGCCGGTGCGCCTCGGCCGCCTCGGCAAGCGGGTAGGTCCGGTCGACCACCGGCCGTAACTCGCCGGCAAAGAAGAACTGGGCGGCGCGCAGCAGCTCGGCCTTGCGGCCCATGTAAGAGCCCAGCAGGGACAGTTGCCGCACAAACAGGACGCGCAGATCGAGCGACGCGTGGTGGCCCGTCGTCGCCCCGCAGGTGACGAGACGGCCGCCACGCACCAGGCTCTTGAGGCTGCGATCCCAGGTTGCCACGCCTACATGCTCGAACACCACGTCCACGCCGCGCCCGTTGGTAAACTCGCGCACCTTTCCGGGCACGTCCTGCGTGGAGTGATTGATGACCTCGTAGGCGCCGAGTTGCCTGGCTTTGGCCAGCTTCTCGTCGGAACCGGCCGTGGCGAATACACGGGCGCCATGACGCCATGCGATCTGGATCGCGGCCTGGCCCACACCGCTGCCGGCGCCGAGCACGAGCACGTCTTCACCGGCACGCAGCTTCGCGCGCGTGATCAACA
>DATMJU010000261.1:0-4274 GCA_035553795.1 Vicinamibacterales bacterium | reverse complement strand
CCATCAAGGCGATGGAGGGCCGGCTCGCCACGGCGACCGACGAGAAGGTGAAGGCGCAGATCCAGGAGCAGATCGCCATCCAGCGGAATCATCTCGAAGGCACCAACGCGGTGAAGCCCACGCCGCCAACAATGACGCTGTCACAGAGCATGACGCTGCATCTTGGCGCCCGCGAAGTCCGGCTGCTCTTTCTCGGACGCGGCCACACCGCCGGCGACGTGGTCGTTTACCTCCCCAAGGAGCGCATCATCGCCACCGGCGACCTGCTGATCAACGGCCCCTCCTACCTGGGCGACGCCTTCGTCACCGAGTGGATCCAGACGATGGAGGCGCTGAAGGGCGTGGACTTCGAGACGATCCTGCCCGGCCACGGGCGGCCCATGACCGGCAAGGCGTCCCTCGAGCACTGGCAGGCGTACCTGCGCGACTTCTGGGCGCAGGCGCAGAAGTTTCACAAGGCGGGCACGCCGTGGGAAGAAGCCGCCAAGCTGGTTGACCTTCGAGCGCAAGCGACCAACTACCCGACGATCAAGGCGCCCGGCATCACGCCGAATCATGGAATGCGGCGCGCGTACGAGATCCTCGACGGTAAAATCAAGTAGGTTGCAGCTCACAGACAAAGACCAGATCCGGCAACTCCTGCTTCGAGACCCTCGTTGGTGCGTGTATGCGCTGGGCGATCTGACGCCCCGCATGTTCGCAAAGTGCCAGTGGTTTGAACCCGACCTCACGCTGGTGTTGCACGACTACGGCACGAGCATCCTGTTTGCAATCGGCACCGGCAGCATCCGCGAAGCGCTCGATCACGTGCGCTGGCCGGTGCATCTCCAGGTGCAGCAGGACGGCCTCGACGAGGTCGCGCGCCACGCGGATGTCACCGCTATCAAGCAGATGTGGCGCATGGGCTGGGAAGGCACAGAGCTCAAGGCCATAGCCACAGAAGGCTCAGAAAACACGGGCGTCAAACGGCTCACAGCCACCCATCTTCCTCAGCTCAAACTGCTCTATGCCGATGGCGAATCTGCCGGCGAATCTCCGGACTTCTTCTACGACTCGATGGTGAGTGACGGTGTCTTCTTCGGAGTGTTTGAGGGCGAGGCGCTGGTTGCCGCTGCGGGCACGCACCTGGTGTCGCGAGACGAGGGCGCGGCGGCGATTGGGAATGTCTATACGAGGCGGGATAGGCGCGGACGCGGCTACAGTCGTGCAGCCACGTCCGCTGTCTTGCAAGAACTGAAGGACTTACCGACGATTGGCCTGAACGTCCGCGCCGACAATACTTCGGCGATACGCGTCTACCAGTCGCTGGGTTTCATCAGGCATTGCGAGTTTGTCGAGGCGATCGCGACCCGAAGCGCGTAGCGCCGCCGGGCCGTGACGGCCGTGGACCGTGGCCAGGGCCGCGGCCCTGGCCATGACCGTGCTGTCCGGGACGGCTGTTCGAGCCGCCGGTACGGCGCCCCTGCCCGCCAGGACGTCCCTGGTGGCGGCGTCCCGGAGTCGGCAGTGCCTCTTCCGATGACTCGCTGGTGGCAAATTGCTCGACCGTGACGTGCTCGATCGGCGCCGGCAGCAGCTTCTGGATGCGGTGCAGCAGGTCGCGATCTTCCGGCGAGACCAGCGACACGGCGCGCCCGGTCAGGCCCGCGCGGCCGGTACGGCCGGCGCGGTGAATGTAGTCTTCCGGAACCATCGGCAGGTCGAAGTTCACGACCAGCGGCAGTTGCACGATGTCGAGTCCGCGAGCGGCAATATCCGTCGCGACCAGGACGTTCACGCGTCCGGACTTGAAGTCTTCGAGCGCGCGGGTGCGCGCCCCCTGGCTCTTGTTACCGTGAATCACGGCGGCGTTGATGCCGCCCTTCTCCAGGTACTGGCCGACGCGGTTCGAACCGTGCTTGGTCCGGCAGAACACCAGCGCCTGCGTGCCCGGCGTCAGGTTCAGCACGTGCCGCAACAGGTCGCCCTTGCGGCGGTCGGTAATCGGATACACGGTGTGCGTGACGGTGACGGCCATCGGCTGTCCTTCCGACACGTCCACGCGATCGGGAGTGCGGGTGAAGTCCTGGGACAGCTTCACCACTTCCGGCGCGAACGTCGCTGAGAACAGCAGCGTCTGCCGCTGCTGCGGCAAGGCGCGCAGCACGCGCTTCAACGACGGCAGGAATCCCATGTCGAGCATGCGATCCGCCTCGTCGAGGCACAGGATTTCCACACCGGACAGATCGACCGTGCGCTGCTCGAGATGGTCGAGCAGGCGTCCGGGGGTTGCGACGATGATGTCGGTGCCGCGGAGGAGCTCTTTCTTCTGCGGCACGATCGACACGCCACCGAACACCACGCTGACGCGGACGTTCGCGGGGACCGCATACGTTGACAACGACTTGTGTACCTGCACCGCAAGCTCACGAGTCGGAACTAACACGAGTCCGCGCGGTTTACGTACCGCGCCACGTGGTGCACCGCCCTTGACCATCAGCCGCTCGATCATCGGCAACCCGAACGCGGCAGTTTTGCCGGTCCCGGTCTGCGCGCGCGCGAGCAAGTCACGTCCGGTCAGGACAATGGGAATGGATTTGAGTTGAACGGGGGTCGGGGCGGTGTAGCCGATTTTTGACAACGGCGCACACACGACGGGCGACAGCCCGAGGGAAACGAAAGGCATTGCGAAAACGCTCCTATGTGCTGAGCGCTCTCTGTCCGCAAAGCAAACTGACGAAATGTGGCCCAGATGCGGGCTCGAACGGTTTAAAGGAATTCCCGAGGAATTGAAACCGAGCGCAGAGACCTACGCAGTATAGCAGATTTGGCGAATCCTTGATTCCTTGATTGTTGGGCGATTCGTAAATCGCCCAATCCGCGATTGATTGGCCCATTTACCCTTCGTCAATCACCCAACAATCTTCAATCAAGGATTCACCCAATCTTCAATTCTGCTGGCCCGGGCGCCTGCCCCACGTCGGCGGAGCGGGCTCGGTATTGCGACGATCAACAGGCTTCTCTTTCAGCAGTCGCAGGGCTTCATCCACGGCCCGCTCGAGTTGCGGGTCGCGGCCGGCGATCACCTCCTTCGGCCAGTTCTCCACATCGATGTCAGGCGCGGTGCCTTCGTTCTCGACGGCCCACTTCCCATCACGAGTAAAGAACCCGCCACGAGGGGCGATCATCGTGCCGCCGTCGATCAAGGCCGGCGTGTCCGCCGTATGCACCAGACCACCCCACGTGCGCTTTCCAACCAGCGGACCGATCTTGCGGTAGCGGAACATCCACGGCATCAAGTCGCCGCCCGAGCCGGCCATCTCGTTGATGATCATCACCTTCGGTCCCCAAATGCCCGCGGACGGACTGGTGAACGGACGACGGTCGCCGGCGACGTTGTTGAAGTAACCGTCGAAGTCGCGCTGCAGCACGTCGATGATGTAGTCGGCGGCCGAACCACCACCGTTGTAGCGCTCGTCGATCACCGCGCCCGCCTTGTCCTGCTGGGCGAAGTAGTAGCGATTAAAGCTTTCGAAGCCGCCCTGGCCCGTGTTGGGCACGTAGACATACGCCAGCTGTCCCTTCGAGCGCTGGTCCACGTAGCGGCGATTGTCTTCGACCCACGCGCGCGTGCGGAGGTTCTGGTCGTTGGGCACCGGCATGACCGTGACCTGTCGAGCGCCCTGCATGTCCGCGCGGTTATTGATCGTCAACACGACCTGGCGGTTGGCCGTGCCTTCGAGCAGCCGGTAGATGCTGTCCGGCGCCGCGAGATTGACGCCGTTGATCGCCAGGATGAACTCGCCCACCGCGATGTTGATGCCCGGCCCTGCGAGCGGCGCGCGCAAATCGGGATTCCAGCTTTCACCGTCGTAAATGCGCGTGATCTTGTAGCGATTGTTCTCGATCGCGAAGTCGGCGCCGAGCACTCCCCCATTGGCCGGGGGCACTTCGGGCATCGCGCCGCCACGCACGTACGAGTGGCCGATCGCGATCTCCGCGCCCATGTTGTCGAGCAGGTAGTTGAGATCGGCACGGTGCCCGACGTGCGGCAGCATGGCGCCATACATCTCCTTCATGCGCGGCCAATTGGCGCCCTGCATGTTGGGCACGTAGAGGTAGTCACGCTGCAGGCGCCAGCCCTCATTGAAGATCTGCGTGAACTCGGCCTTCGGGTCGAGCAGCATGCGCAGTTGCACATCGATCCGGCCCTGGCCAGACGCCGGCGCGGCCTTGTCCGTATCGACGAGGAATATCGGCTGGCTGCCGGTGGTCGCGGTCGCGGCCGGCCCCTG
>DATMJU010000260.1:0-5602 GCA_035553795.1 Vicinamibacterales bacterium | reverse complement strand
ACCTTGCGGCAGATCGAGTTGATCTCGCGCTCGAGGTTACGCACGCCCGCTTCCCGCGTGTAGCGCTGGATGATCGACTGGTACGCCTCGTCCAGGATCGTGATGTTCTCCGGCGTCAGGCCGTTCCCCTCGATCGCCTTCGGGCCGAGGAAGCGCTTGGCGATCTCGATCTTTTCCTGCTCGGTGTAACCGGCCAGCTGCAGCACTTCCATGCGGTCGCGAAGCGCCTGCGGGATGGTGTGCAGCACGTTGGCGGTGCAGATGAACATGACGTTCGAGAGGTCGTACTCGACGTCGAGGTAGTGGTCGGCGAAGGTGTTGTTCTGCTCGGGGTCGAGCACTTCGAGCAGCGCCGCTGACGGGTCGCCGCGGAAGTCCATCGACATCTTGTCGATCTCGTCCAGCAGGAACACCGGGTTGAGCGTCGTGGCCTTCTTCATCATCTGGATGATCTGGCCGGGGAACGCGCCGATGTAGGTGCGGCGATGGCCGCGGATCTCCGCTTCGTCACGGACGCCGCCGAGCGAGAGGCGCACGAACTTGCGATTCATGGCGCGCGCAATCGACTTGGCGAGCGAGGTCTTGCCGACGCCCGGAGGTCCGACGAAGGTCAGGATCGTCGCCTTCGGTTTCTTGACGAGCGCTCGCACCGCGAGGAACTCGAGAATGCGGTCCTTGATCTTCTCGAGGCCGTAGTGGTCTTCGTTGAGGACGACTTCGGCGTTCTTGAGGTCGCGGTTCTCCTTGGACTTCTTGTGCCACGGCACCGCGATCAGCCAGTCGAGGTAATTGCGCGACACGGTCGCTTCCGCCGACATCGGCGGCATCGCCTCGAGGCGCTTCAATTCCTGGATCGCCTTCTCCTCGATGTCCTTCGGCATCCGCGCCTGTTCGATCTTCTTCTTCAGGTCGTCTGCCTCATTGCCCTTGTCGTCCTTGCGGCCCAGTTCCTTCTGGATCGCCTTCATCTTCTCGTTGAGGTAGTACTCCTTCTGCGCCTTCTCCATCTGCTTCTTCACGCGAGACTGGATACGGCGATCGACCTGGAGCTTGTCGACCTCGGCTTCGAGGATGCCGGCGATGCGATTGAGACGTTCGAGCGGGGAAACGATTTCGAGGAGGTTCTGCTTCTCGTCGATGCCGACCAGCAGGTGCGCCGAGATGGTGTCGGCCAGCTTGCCCGGGTCGTCGACGCGGACCGCGGCGATCATCGCGTCGTAGTGCAGGTTGTTCGACAGCTTCACGTACTGCTCGAACAGCGTCACGACGCGGCTCATCGTCTGTTCGACGTCGCCGGCGGTGTCCTTCTGCCGCTGCAGCACCTTCACGACCACGCGGTAGAAGCCCTTGTCTTCCTTCCACTCGATGACGCGGGCGCGGTCGACGCCTTCGACCAGCACCTTGATGTTGCTGTCCGGCAGCTTGAGGCTCTGCACGACGTTGGCCACGCAGCCCATCGTGTAGATGTCTTCCGCCTTGGGATCGTCGGTCGACGCGTCGTGCTGCGCCGCCAGGAAGATCCGCTTGTCCTTGCCAAGCGCATGTTCCAGCGCCCGGATCGAGGACGGCCGTCCGATTACGAACGGCATCATCATGTGCGGGAAAACGACGACGTCCCTCAACGGGACGATGGGAAGGGTCTCGTAAACTTCAACCATATTGGACCGAGACTGACGACGAACGACGACTAGCCGGCTTTTTCGATGACTTCGAGGCCGGCCGACTTGCTGACCACCATTTCGCGCGTGATGACACACTCACGCGCCTTCTTCTGTCCGGGGAGCTGGTACATCAAGTCAAGCATCAGGTCTTCGATGATCATGCGGAGACCGCGCGCGCCGATCTTGCGGGCCAGCGCCATCTCGGCGATCGCATCGAGCGAATCATCCGTGAAGCGGAGCTTCACGTTCTCGTACTCGAAGAGCTTCTGGTACTGGCGGGTAATCGCGTTGCGCGGCTGCGTGAGGATCTGCACCAGCGCCGGTCGATCGAGCTCGTGCAGCGTGCCCATGACGGGCAGGCGGCCGACGAACTCGGGAATCAACCCGAACTTGATCAAATCCTGCGGCTCGGCCTGTTCGAGAATGGTGCCGACGTCGCGGCCCTTCTGCGACTTGACGTCGGCCTTGAAGCCGAGCGTCTTCTTGCCGATGCGGCGCTCCACCACCTTGTCCAGGCCGACGAACGCGCCGCCGCAGACGAAGAGGATGTTGGTCGTATCGATCTGGAAGAATTCCTGGTGGGGGTGCTTGCGCCCGCCCTGCGGCGGCACGTTGGCCACCGTGCCTTCGAGGATCTTCAGCAGCGCCTGCTGCACGCCCTCGCCGGACACGTCGCGCGTAATCGACGGGTTCTCGTCCTTGCGGCCGATCTTGTCGATCTCGTCGATGTAGACGATGCCCTGCTGGCACTTCTCGATGTCGCCGCCGGCTGCCTGCAGGAGCTTGAGGATGATGTTCTCCACATCCTCGCCCACGTAGCCCGCTTCGGTCAGCGTCGTGGCGTCGACGATCGTGAACGGCACCGACAGCAGCTTGGCGAGCGTCTGCGCGAGCAGCGTCTTGCCGGTGCCGGTCGGACCGATCAACAGGATGTTGGACTTGGTGAGCTCGACGTCGTGGCGGCTGCGCGGCTGCTTCTGGATCTCCAGCCGCTTGTAGTGGTTGTAGACCGCGACCGCGAGCTTCTTCTTGGTGAGCTCCTGGCCGATGACGTATTCGTCGAGGAACTTCTTGATCTCGGGAGGCGAGGGGAGCGACGTGCGCGTGCCGCGGCTGTCGAAGCGGTTGTCGTCCGCGATGATGTCGTTGCAGACCTCGACACACTCATCACAGATGAAGACCGTCGGGCCCGCGATTAATTTGCGGACGTCGTTCTGATCTTTATTGCAGAACGAGCAGCGCAAAATCTCGCCACTGTCCCCGCTTTTTTTGACCATCCGTATACCTAGGTTACACCCGTTTCCGAATGACGTCGTCAAGTATTCCGTACTCGACGGCGGCCTCGGGCGACATGATGTAATCGCGCTCCGTGTCCTGTTGAATTCGCTTGATGTCCTGCCCGGTGTGCTTCACGAAAATCTCGTTAATTCGCTCGCGCATGCGCAGGATTTCTTTGGCCGCCAGGTCGATGTCGGTGGCCTGGCCGCCAAGACCTGACATCCACGGCTGGTGGATGAGGATGCGCGAATTCGGCAGGGAATACCGCTTGCCCTTCGCGCCGGCCGCCAGCAACACCGCCGCAATCGACGCCGCCTGGCCGATGCAGATGGTCTGCACGTCGGGGCGGATGAACTGCATGGTGTCGTAAATCGCAAACCCAGCCGTAATCGACCCGCCAGGGCTGTTGAGATACAGCTGGATGTCCTTGTCGGGATCCTCGGCTTCCAGGAACAGCATCTGCGCAATCGCAAGATTGGCGACGTTGTCGTCGATCGGCGTGCCGATGAAGATGATGTTGTCTTTGAGAAGGCGCGAGAAGATGTCGTACGCCCGTTCGCCACGATTGGTCTGTTCGACCACCATGGGGACCAGTTGGTTCTGGGGATAGACGCTCATTGTCTATTTATTATCCTTCCTAGTTATCGGCAAAAGCGGCCGGAGGTGCAATACCCGTTTGGCTAGGCCTTTTTGATCCGCGCCTTGGCCAGGACATGGGTGACCGCCTTTTCGCGCCGCAACCCGGCTGCCAGTCGTCCCAGTTCGCCGTCCTTTTCCAGCCGCGCGCGGATGCTGGCCACGTTGTGGCCGGTCTGCTGCGCGTAGCGCTGGAACTCGGCGTCGAGGTCCTCGTCGGTCACCGCAATCTGCTCGCGCTTGGCGATCTCGTCCAGCACGATCGCCGACGCCACGGCTTCGGTCGCCGGCGCGCGCTGTCCCTCGCGGAACGCGTTCCAGTCGATGTTCGCCTGGCGCGGATCGATTCGCTGCTCCATCAAGCGCCGCGCGAAATCTTCGAGCCGGCGATCGATCTCGCGCTCGACCAGCGTCTCGGGCACGGCGAACGGCACGCGCGTCGCCAGCTGCTTCAGGACTTCCTGGCGCACGGCGCGTTCCGCCGCGTGCATCGCCTCGTGCTCGAGGTCTTCGCGGATGCGCGCGCGCAGCGCGTCGAGCGACTCGAAGTCGCCGAGGTCCTTCGCCAGCTCGTCGTCCAGCGCCGGCACGACGCGCTTCTTGATCTCTTTGACGTTGACCGTGTAGTTGACCTTGCCGCCGGCCAACTCCGGGATCGTGTAGTCGTCCGGATAGGTGACGGTGAAGCTCTTGGGCACGCCCGGCGTCATGCCGATGACTTCCTGATCGAAGCCCGGCGGATTCGACGGCGCGCCGAGCTCGATGTTCACCTGCTCGTGCTTGTCGACGTCACCGAGCTTGCCATCCTTGTCCGTCCCCTGGCGTTCGAGGCTCATGACCACCGTGTGGTCCGCTTCGACCACGCCGCCTTCGACGGCTTCGTAGCGCGCGTTGCGATCGCGCAGCCGCTCGAGCGACTGGTTGACTGACTCGTCTTCGACGGCGCGCGACGGCTCGGTCGCTTCAATCGTCGTGAGGTCACCCGGATCGAAGCCCGGGACGACGTCGAACGACGCCTTGAAGGTGAGCGCCTTGCCTTCTTCGAGGACCAGGTCCTTGATGTCGGGCGTGCCGATCGGCTCGACGCCCTTTTCGAGGAGCGCCTCGCCGACGGCCTTCGAGATGAGATGTTCGGCGACGTCCTGCATGATCTGCGGCTTGAAGCGCTGGCGGATGACCGTGACCGGTACCTTGCCAGGGCGGAAGCCGGGAATGCGCGCCTGCTTGCCGATCTTGGCGGCGGCGCTCCCGATCGCGGCGTCAACGACGTTGCTGGGCACCTCGATCGTGAGATCGCGGCGAGTTTCGTTCACATCAACAATTTCTGATTTCATGGACTCTTGGGTATGTGCGAAAGGAGGGACTTGAACCCACACGGCCTTTCGGCCACCGGCTCCTAAGACCGGCGCGTCTGCCAGTTCCGCCACTTTCGCGCGCCGACTAACCGATCAAGGTTAGCACGGTTGCGCGCTATCATGCCCCAGCCGTGCCGCCGCCGGGTTTCGTGCAATTGACCGCGTCCCAACGCCGGCTGCTGGCCGCGTTTACGGCGGTCGCACTTGTCATCCGGGCTGCTGCCGCCTGGCGATTCAGCTGGTACAACACCGACACGCTCGCCTATTTCGACATGGCCACGGCAATAGCCGACGGCCGGCCGATGTCGTATTTCCCAAACGGCTATCCACTCCTGATTTATGCGGTGCGCAGCCTGGCCGGCGATATCAACGCGCCGGGTGTGCTCGTGGGCCTCAACGTCCTGGCCAGCACGCTGATCGTCCCTGTTGTCGCGCTGATCGGCGCGCGATGTTTCTCCGCTCGCGTGGGCCTGGTCGCGGCAGCCCTGGTCGCGGTCTGGCCGAACCAGATCAACTACACGCGCCAGATTCTGACTGAAGCGCCGGCGGCGGCAACTATCGTGCTTGCCGTCGCGGCGTTGTTGTCGCGGCGCGATGCGATGGCGGGGGCACTGGCATACGGGGCGGTGCTGCTTCGCTCGACACTCCTTCCGGCCGCGGTGCTGTTTGCCT
>DATMJU010000259.1:0-2858 GCA_035553795.1 Vicinamibacterales bacterium | reverse complement strand
CGTCCGGAACTTGTGGATGGTGAACGGCGCGCCGTTCACCATCCACAAGTTCCGGACGATGCGGAGCGATGCGGAGGCGACGAGCGGACCGGTGTGGAGCGCCGGCGACCAGGATCCGCGCATCACCCGGGTGGGGCGTTTCCTTCGCAAGACACGGCTCGACGAGATTCCGCAGCTGTGGAACGTGCTGCTCGGCGACATGAGCCTGATTGGCCCCCGTCCCGAACGGCCGTCGTTCGTCGAGAAGCTGACGAAACAGATTCCGTTCTACGGCCAGCGGCACGTCGTGAAGCCGGGCGTGACCGGATGGGCGCAGGTCCGCTACGCCTACGGCGCCAGCGTCGAGGATTCGCTCGAGAAGATGCAGTACGACCTCTATTACGTAAAGCACATGTCACTGACATTTGATTTGTTGATCGCGCTCGAGACGATCAAGACCGTGGTGCTGCGGCGAGGTGCCAAGTGAACGGCGTCGTGAATGCGATGAGCGTGGACGTCGAGGACTACTTCCACGCGTCCGCGTTCGACAGGATCGTGTCGCGCGAGTCGTGGGGTGAGCGGGAGTCTCGCGTGATCCGGAACACGGAGATCCTGCTGGACTGCTTTGGCCGCGCCGGCGTGAAGGCGACGTTCTTCATTCTTGGCTGGGTGGCCGAGAAGTTCCCTCAGCTGGTGCGCGACATCGCGGTGCAGGGGCACGAGGTGGCGTCGCACGGCTACTACCACCAGTTGATCTACACGCTCACGCTCGACCAGTTTCGTGAGGACGTGCGGCGCGCCAAGGCCACGCTCGAGGACGCGTTCGGCGGGTCGGTCAAGGGCTATCGAGCGCCGAGCTTTTCGATCGTGCAGCCGAGCCTGTGGGCGCTCGACGTGCTGATTGAGCAGGGTTACACCTACGACGCGAGCATCTTCCCGATTCGTCACGATCGCTATGGCATCCCCGACGCACCGCGCCATACCCACGTGATCGATCGCAATCGCCGCAAGTTCGCGCGCCGCATGTTCGAGCGCGATGAGCCGCCACGCCGGGTGTTCACCGGCGGCACTCGCAGCATCGTCGAGGTGCCAGCCGCCACGGTTCGCCTCGGCAACCGCAACCTGCCGATTGCCGGCGGGGGCTACTTCCGGCTGTTGCCGTACGCCTGGACGCACTGGGGCATGGCGCGCGCGAATCACGAGGGCACCCCGGTCGTGTTCTACATCCATCCCTGGGAAGTTGATCCGGAGCAGCCCCGGCTGCCAGTCGGACGCGTGACCCGGTGGCGTCACTACGGCGGTCTCGAGAAGACGCGCGCTCGTCTCGAGCGCGTGTTGAGGGACTTCCAGTTCAACACCGTTGCCGAGAGCCTGCTGCCGCAGACCTCCACAGCAGTGCCCGACGGTGCATGGTTGGCGTATGCCAAGTAGCGTGACGGTTGCGATCGCCGGCCGCGCCGACGGCCCGGCATGGGATGCCTACGTCGAGTCGCGTGGCGACGCCGCGGGCTATCACTCGTGGCGCTGGCGCAGGGTGTTCGCGGACGCGTTCGGTCATGAGCCGGTCTACCTGGTGGCGCGAGAAGGCGGTGTCATCACCGGCGTGCTGCCGCTCGTGCAGATCAAGAGCCTGCTGTTCGGCCACACGCTGACGTCGCTGCCGTTCCTCAACTATGGCGGCGTCAAGGCGGATGCGCCGGAGACCAGCCGCGCCCTGATCGCCTTTGCGCACCACGAAGCGGTGGCGCGCAAGTGCCGCCATGTCGAGCTGCGGCACGTCGAGCGCCAGTTCGCCGATCTCCCGTGCAAGACCCACAAGGTGGCGATGCACCTGGCGTTGCCGCATCAGACGGCGGCGGGGATGTGGGACGCGCTCGATCGCAAGGTGCGTAACCAGATTCGCAAGGCCGAGAAGTCCGGCCTCGTCGTCGAGCGCGGCGGGGAAGCGCTGGTTGATGATTTCTACGCCGTGTTCGCGCGCAACATGCGCGACCTCGGCACGCCGGTGTATTCGCGACGGCTGTTCGAAGAAGTCATGCGCGTGTTCCCCGATCGCGCACAACTGCACGTCGTCCGTTATAACGGTGCGCCGATCGCGGCGGGCCTGACGTATCGCACGCCGCAGATGGTGCAATTGCCGTGGGCGTCATCGCTGCGGCCTTTCAACGCGTTGTGCCCCAACGTTCTGCTCTACTGGGATGCGATTCAGTTCGCGCAGCAGAGCGGCGCGGCGGTGTTCGACATGGGACGGTCGACTCCGAACGAGGGCACGTTCAGGTTCAAGGCGCAGTGGGGCGCCACGCCGGTGCCGCTGCACTGGGAGTACGAACTGGTCACCAACGGCGAACTGCCGAACGTGAGCCCCGCCAATCCCAAGTATCAGTTTGCGATCGCCTTGTGGCAGAAGCTGCCGTTGGCCGTCACCATGCGCGTCGGTCCGATGATCGTGCGCGCCATCCCCTGAGGCTGTGTCCACGATCATGGCCTTCCGACCTATTGTCATTACCGTCTCCACCGACGCCGACGCCCCGGCGTTCGAACGGCATGGCGAACCCATCGCCGTGGGCGTGTCCTGCCCGCGCGGTTCGGTGGCGCGCTCGGCGCGCTGGGCGGTTACCGATCAACGCGGCCGCTCGATTCCGGTGCAGACCACCGTGCTGGATCGCTGGGGTGACGGCTCCGTGCGGTGGCTGCTTGCGGAACTGCAGGCGGACGTCGATGTGGATGTCCCGAGCTTCTATGCGCTGGCTCCGGATGGACCAGAGAGCGAGAGCGGCCCAGCCATCTCCATCGAGCATGCCGGTGAGTCCCTGCGGGTGTGGACCGGCGTAGCCACCATCGACGTGCCGCGAATTGGCAGCGGCATCTTCTCGGCGGCG
>DATMJU010000258.1:0-2109 GCA_035553795.1 Vicinamibacterales bacterium | reverse complement strand
GCAGATGGTAGAGAAGCTCGACCGCGCCTATGGGATCGCCGACACCAGCAAGGCCGCGGTCATAGCCGGCGAACGGGGCAAGGCCCAGCAAATCCTCCAGCAGAACTTCGACCCCGCCCTCGACGACACCGGCGCCCACATGTACCGGCTGATCAACATCCTCGGCGGCGAAGCGAACGATGTGCTGGAGGAGGCCTCGCGCCAGCAGACGCGGTCGATGCAGATCATCATTGCCGTTCTTATCGGCGGAACGGCCGCAACCCTGTTGCTGGCGATGGGCTTCACACATCTGTCGGTCGCGCGTCCGCTCACAAAGCTCGAAGGCACGATGATCCGGCTCGCCAGCCGGGATTTCACCACCCCAGTGGGTGGCCTAACGCGCCGCGACGAGATCGGCGCGATGGCCCGCGCGGTGAGCGTGTTCCGCGACAACGGACTCGCATTGCAGGAATCCGAGCGCCAGCGCGACACCGAGCGCGAGCGCGCGGAGGCCGAAAAGCAGGCCGCACTCAACGGCGTCGCCGACGCCTTCGAGCGCGAGATCGTCAGCGTCGCCTCCTCGCTGGCCTCGTCTGCGGAAGACCTCGAACACTTCGCGCGTGCGATGCAGATTATGGCCGACGAGTCGGGCCGCCATGCGCGCACCGCGACCGACATTGCCGGCGAGACCCAGGGCGGTGCGGAGACGGTCGCGACCGCCGTCGAAGAGCTTTCCACCTCGATGACGGAGATCGCCTCGCAAGTGATCAACGCCTCGGACGTTGTGGCCGAGGCGACGCGCTGCTCGGATACGGCCGTGAGCCACGCCTCCGACCTCGCGGTGGCGGTCCAGGATATCGATCAGGTGGCAACGCTCATCAACGCGATCGCGGGCCAGACCAACCTCCTCGCGCTCAACGCCACGATCGAGGCCGCACGCGCAGGCGAAGCCGGCCGCGGCTTTGCCGTGGTCGCACAGGAGGTGAAGATGCTCGCCGCGCAGACCACGCGGGCGCTTGCGGAGATCAAGGCGAAAACGTCCTCAGTCAATCAGGTGATCGGCGGCGTGCAAGGCGCGACGCAGGCGATGTCACGGGTGATCGGCCGGATCGAAAACATCTCCGGTGCGATCTCGCACTCGGTCGAATTGCAGCGGATCGCCTCGCAGCGAATCGCGGAAAGCGTCAGCGGCTCGGCGGACCGCACACGGCAGGTGTCCTCGACCATCGAAGGCGTCAGCGGATTTGCGGAAAAGACTCGTGAAGGCGTGGAACGTATTCTCGCCGCGGTAGCCGAGTTGAATCGACAGGCCGGCACGCTCCAGCAAGATGCCGAGCAGTTCGCCAACCGCGTTCGCTCAGCTTGAGAGCCCCGCTTCGCCCTGCAAGGCGCGCCAATCAGCCCTGTTTTAACCGCCTATCGAATCGTTCCGCCCGAGGGTCCAGGGTGATATAATTGCGGCAAATCAGGCCGTCCAAGCAGGGCCTGCCTGCCAGGAGCATTGCTATGAGCCTGCAAACCCTCGGCTACATCGGGCTTCGCACCCAAAACCTCGACGACTGGGCGGACTACGGCGCCAAGTTCCTCGGCATGCAGCTCGTGGACAAGACCAGCAACTCGCTGTCGTTCCGCATGGACGACAAGAAGCAGCGGCTCGTGGTCAATAAGGACAATCTGGACTCCCCCGGCTTCTACGGCTGGGAGGTCGAGAGCGCGGCGGCGCTCGATCAGTACGCCGGACATCTTGAGAACCACGGCGTGAAGGTTGCGCGCGGCTCTCGCGCGCTCGCCGACGAGCGCTTCGTGAGGGATCTGATCGTGTTCAACGATCCGGCCGGCAACCGGCTGGAGGTGATGCACGGCGCGGAGACAACCACCGACCCGTTCAAGCCGGGCCGCGCGATCTCCGGCTTCCGTACCGGCCCGCTCGGCATGGGTCATGCGGTGCTCCACTGCGAGAAGATCGACGACGTGGTACCGTTCTACGTCGACATTCTTGGCTTCAAACTCAGCGACTATTTCACCAAGCCGTTCGCAGCCTACTTCTTCCACATCAACCCGCGTCATCACAGCATCGCCTTCATCGAGTCCGGCAAGACCGGGATCCATCACCTCATGGTGGAGACATGC
>DATMJU010000257.1:0-10353 GCA_035553795.1 Vicinamibacterales bacterium | reverse complement strand
GCGCCGCGTTCCTGCTGGTCGGTGTTCCGTGGCTGGCGTTCTTCGCCGTTCACGCGATCCCCACGATCGGGATGGTCACCAGCTACTCACACGATGACTGGCTGGCGTATCAGGTTGCGGCGTATCGGATCTACATGCACGGCTACTGGCTCGAGGGCGGCAATCTCGCGTTTGACTATCAGCCGCTGTATCGATGGATTGCCGGCGCGATCCATGTCGTGTTCGGCGACTCGAGCGCGGGCGAGATCTTCACCGATGCCTCCGCGTTGCTGGTGGGGGCGCTCGTGGCCTTCGCTCTTGTGAAGAGCGTGGCCGGCTTCAAATGGGCGACGGCAGCGGCGGCCGCAGTGCTCGCCACCTATGCGGCGGGAACCACCTGGCACTTCATCGGCCGCGGCTTGTCGGAGATCGCGGGCGCCGGCTTCGGTTTCCTGGCCGCGTTCTTCCTGTTGCGGGGGCGTCTGGGCCGCCAGCGGTCACTGGCTGCCGCCGGTGTGTTCGCTGGCCTGATGTTCTATACGCGCCTGAATTTCCTGATCGCCGGCGCCTCGCTGGTCGCCCTGTTGCTGGCGACTCGCACACCGGTCTTTGCCCCTGCGCTTGCGCGAGCGGCGCTGCGCTTTCGCGTGCGGCTCGGGGTCGCGTATGCCGCCTTGATGGGGCTCAGCGTCGCGCTGTTCATGACGCGCACCTGGTGGTACACCGGGCAGTTCAGCGTTCTTTACGGCACCAGCCTGAAGAACAACGATCTGGGCCTGCGTGCCGACACGATGTTCGATTTGCAGGTGTGGCAGCGCATTCGTCACAGCCTGGCGTCCCTGGTGTTCATGAATGAACCGCCGCAGTTCGACTCGCGCGCGGTGATCGTCGCGCTCGGCACCATCGCCATTGCCCTGGCTGCCTTGCAGGTGCCGGTCTTCCGGCGGATGCCGGCGTCGATCACGCTGGTGATGATCGGCATGTTCGCCAGCACGTTCTTCGTGCACACCCATAACTACCCTGGCCGCATGACGATTCCGATGGTGCCCTTCGCGTGCGCCGCGGCGGTGATTGGTGCCCGGTTGGTGACCGGCCAGGTGGCGTCGAAACGCTAGTGGTAAGACGTCTGCTGCCGTGGCTGCTGGTGGGTCTGGCGGCGGCTATTTACGGTTGGAAGCTTGGTGACACGCCGACCTACATCTCCCCGGACGAAGCCATCATTGCGGTTGATGCGCATGCGCTGGCGACGACCGGGCGTGATGTCCACGGCACGTTGCTGCCGCTGTATTTCTATATTCATCAACCCAAGTCCGAACGCACCGGCTGGTTTACTCCGGTGATCTTCTACTTGTCCGCGGCCGTGCAGACGGTATTGCCGTTTTCCGAGGCAACGATCCGTGTTCCCAGCGTGCTGGTGGGGCTGGCCGGTTTGATCCTGGTGCTGATGCTCTCGCGCGCCGCCCTCGGTAACGAATGGCTGGCGTTGATGACCACCGCGCTGCTGGCGTTGTCGCCTGCGTACTTCATCTTCAGCCGCTACGGACTTGATTATCTCTACCCGGTGCCGTTCCTGGTTGCATGGGCGCTTGCGCTGCATCGGGCTTTGCTGTCGCCGACGCCGAGGAATCTGCTTGTGTGCGGCCTCTGCCTCGGTGTGGCGTTCTACAGCTATGCCGCGGCGGTGCTGCTGACACCGATGTTGCTGGTTGTGTCGATCGCTGCGTTGTGGCCTTCGTTCGACCGGCCGTCTCGATCGGCGCTCGTGGTGGCAGGGTATGCACTGCCGCTCACCTTTTTTGCGATCTGGTTCGCGCTGCACCCTGATGCGTTTGCGAACACCGCCCAGCGTTATGCGCTCTATAACGCGTCAGAGATGAACGCGCTCCAGGGGCTGCGCGAGTTCCTCAGCTACACCAACATCGAGCGGATGGTGTCGATCTACTGGAGCTTCCTCAGCCCTGGCGTCCTGTTCTTCTCCGGTGATCAACTGATCACGTTCTCGACGCGTCAGGCCGGCGTGTTCCCGACGATCATGGGCGTGTTGATGGTGCTCGGTTTTGTGCAGATCATCGAGCGCGATCGCTCCCGTTTTGCGTGGGCGATGGTCGCCGCGTTCCTGCTGGCGCCGCTGCCAGCGGTTGTCGTGCCCGAAGCTGGAGCGGTCAACCGCGCGACTGCGATCATGCCGTTCGGCGCCTTGATCGCCGGATACGGGTTGAAGTGGTTGTGGTCCTTTGACGTCATCAAGCACGCCCGCGCGGCGGCGACGCTGGCCGGTGGTTCGGCGCTCGTGCTGGGAATGGGCTACGCCGCGTGGACACTGATGTCCGACGGGCGGCTCGGTGGTGCGAGCATGCCGCTGGTGGCGCTTGGCATCATCCTCACCGGGTTCGCGGTGCTCGCGTCGCGCGGCCGCCACGGCGCCATGCTTGCCGTCGCGATGGTGCTGATCGCGGCCTTGCAGTTCACGGGATTCCAGCGTGACTATCACGGCGACTACCGGGTTCGCGTCAATTCGTGGCTTGGCGGCAACCTGCGTGGTGCCTTGACCGCGATCATCGATCGGTGCGCCAGCGCCCCCTGTACGCAGATCTATTTTGCTCATCTACGATCCACGGGAGGCGTCGCCGACATCCGGAACTACTTCATGGATGCGTATTGGCGCTTCTACTTGATCAAGAGCGGCCGTGAATCGCTGCTCGAGCGGTCGGTGGCCGCAGAGCCCGGACCGATCGCGGGAATTCCTGCCGGCAGCCTGGTGCTGGCGAACCATGGCGACCCGGTGATCGGCGCGATGGTGTCATCCGGCGAGCTGACCACCGTGGCCAGCATCGAGGAGATGGATCGCGAACCGTTTTTTCTGATCTTGGAGAAACGCGGGTCATGACGAGACGGAAGAAACTGCTGTTTGCGGCGGCGGCAATGCTGCTGGCGTCCGGCGTTGCGACCGTCGGCCTGCTGGCCGTCGACATTTATCTGCACGGCAAGTACGAGCGCTCCGCCGGCTACAACATCTGGGGCTACCGCGGACCCCGGGTGGGCAGCAAGAAGCCGAATGAGATTCGCGTCGCGGTGCTCGGGGGCAGCACCGCGTTTGGCTACGGGGTAACGTGGGAAGAGTCGATACCCGCGCTGCTGGAGCAGAAGTTGTCGACGCCGGCGCAGCCCGTATCGGTCGTCAACCTCGGCTACAACAACGAAGGCGCCTATTCGCTGCGTTTCACGCTGGACGACTACCGGTGGCTGGACTACGACCTCGCCATCCTCTACGACGGCTACAACGACCTGGGCTACAACGCGCCGGACATGAATCGGCAGGTGTACCGTCGCGATTCTCCGTTGTTTCGATGGACCGGCTACCTGCCGATCTTTCCCATCATCTTCCAGGAGAAAGCCGCGGCGCTCTTGTCGGGTGGAGACGTGAGTGGCGCCTACAGCAAGGAGAAGACGGTGTTTCGTCCTGGCCTTGCTGCGCGGGGCGCCGCCGGCGTACTCGGGGCCGCAGCCGGTGCCGGTGCCGCGCTTCAAGAGGGATTGAACTCGGTCGCGACCCCCACGCACATGGGCGAAGCCATCAGGCAAGCGAGCGACTGCGAGACCCCCTGGCAGATCTACTGCGAGTCGGTTGCCGCCGCGATCGCTCACGCGCGCCAGATCGGCGTCGACGTGATGTTTGTCGGCCAACCCGCGTCGCTGTATCCCACGCAGATCAAGCGCCACCCGCATCAGCAGGCGCAGGTGGCGCAGATGATTGCCCGCCGCTTCGGCCAGGATCCGCGGGTGCGCTACGCAAGCATGGCGGACGCCGTGGACCTGGCCAACGAGCAGCTGTCGTTTGACGGCATGCACCTCACCGCCGACGGCAATCGCATCGTGGCGGAGCGAATGGCAGCAGTGGTCAGGGAATTCGGTCTGCGACGCACTCGGTAACAACCATGGCACACAAGGGACCAAAGAATCCGGAACGCGCGTTTGGCGTCTCCGTCGGTATCGTGCTGATGCTGGTCGCCGGCTACTTGTTCTGGCGCGAGCGGATGCTCATCGCGCAGATCACGGGCGGCATCGGCTTCGTGCTTGCCATGCTCGGCTGGCTGCAGCCGTCCTGGCTCTACTACCCCAGCAAGGCGTGGTGGAAGCTCGCGATGGTCCTCGGCTACGTCAATGCGCGAATCATCCTCACGATCGTGTTCGCGATCGTGTTGACGCCCATGTCCATGGTGTGGCGCCTGATCGGGCGTGACCCGCTGCAGCGCCGCCGCAAGAACTGGCAGGGCTGGTCGGCCTATCCCGAGCGCTACCGTAACAAGCAACACTTCACGCGGATGTACTGAGAGAGGGACGTAATGGCGAAGAGTCGTGTTCTCAAAGAATTCTGGCAGTTCCTGATGGCCGAAAAGAAGTATTGGCTCCTGCCGATCGTGATTGTCTTCGTGTTGTTCGGCCTGCTGATCGTGTTCTCGCAGTCGAGCGCCGTCGCGCCGTTCATCTACACCCTGTTCTAACGTGCCGATCCGCGTCCTCGGAATCTCCGCGTATTACCACGACTCGGCGGCCTGCCTGGTCGAGGACGGCCGCATTGTCGCCGCTGCGCAGGAAGAGCGATTCACGCGCAAGAAGCATGACGCGGACTTCCCGTCACGTGCGATCGACTATTGCCTGGCCGAGGCCGGCATCACGCGGTCGCAGATTGACTACGTCGGCTTCTACGAGAAACCGCTCGTCAAGTTCGAGCGGCTGCTCGAGACGTACACCTCGCATGCCCCTCGCGGACTGAAGTCGTACCTGATGGCGATGCCGCTCTGGCTGAGCGAGAAGTTGTGGCTCGGCGACGACATCGCCGACCGGCTTGAAGGCAGCGACGCCGAAGTCCTGTTCGGGGAGCACCACGAGTCTCACGCGGCCTCGGCGTTCTACCCGTCGCCGTTCGAGCAGGCCGCCGTCCTGACGATGGACGGGGTGGGCGAATGGGCGACCTCGTCGATCGGTGTGGGCAAAGGCAACTCCCTCGAGGTGCTGCACGAGCTGCGGTTCCCGCACTCGCTGGGCTTGTTGTACTCGGCCTTCACCTACTTCGCCGGCTTCAAGGTGAACTCCGGCGAATACAAGGTGATGGGCCTCGCGCCGTACGGCGAGCCGACCTTCGTCAAGACGATCAAGGACCACGTGATCGAAATCCGGGACGACGGCAGTCTCTGGATGAACCAGGACTACTTCAGCTACGCGCACGGCCTGACGATGACCGGCTCGAAGATGGAGCAGTTGCTCGGCGGGCCGGCCCGCCAGCCTGAGTCGAAACTGACCCAGCGCGAGATGGATCTGGCGCGTTCCATCCAGGACATTACCGAAGAAGTGATGTTGAAGATGGCGAACCACGCGCACAAGGTGACCGGCATGCGGGACCTGTGCATGGCAGGCGGCGTGGCGCTGAACTGCGTTGGCAACGGCCGAATCCTTCGCGAAGGTCCGTTTGATCAAATCTGGGTTCAGCCGGCGTCAGGTGATGCCGGGGGCGCACTTGGTGTCGCCATGAGCGTCTGGCATCGTCATCTCGACAAGCCCCGGCAGAGTGCCGAGCAGGCAGGCACATGGGTGCGGCCGGCCAAGGCTCCTGCGGTTCACGTTACGCCGAAGTATGCCGACGGCATGAGCGGTTCGTTCCTGGGGCCGCGCTTCAGCGAGCAAGAGATTCTCGACACGGTGGCGCGGGAGGGTCTGATTGCCAGGCGGGTGGAGCCGGCCAACGTTGCCACGACGGTCGCGGAACTGCTGGCGGCGGAAAACGTCATTGGCCTGCTGCAAGGACGCATGGAGTTCGGCCCGCGGGCGCTCGGCGGACGTTCGATCATCGCGGACGCGCGCTCGACGAAGATGCAATCCGTGCTGAACCTGAAGATCAAGTTTCGTGAATCGTTCCGGCCGTTCGCGCCGACCGTGCTGCGCGATCACGTTGCCGAATGGTTCGAACTCGACGGCGACAGCCCCTACATGCTGATGGTCGCCGACGTGAAATCCGAACGGCGCTTGCCGGAGGCCGAAGGCGTCAAGGCGTTGTGGGGCATCGAGAAGCTCAACGTGCCGCGTTCGACGGTCCCGTCGATCACCCACGTGGACTATTCCGCCCGCATCCAGACGGTGCGCCCGGACATCAACGGTCTCTATTACCAGATCATCGACGCCTTCCATCAGCGGACCGGCTGCCCGATGATCGTCAATACCTCATTCAACGTGCGCGGCGAACCGATCGTGTGCACGCCTGAAGACGCGATTCGCTGCTTCCGTCGCACGCACATGGACGCCCTCGTCCTCGAGAACGTCATCCTGCTCCGCAGCGAGCAGGGACCGATGCCGGTGGACGAGTCGTGGAAGTCGGAATTTGCCCTTGACTGAGCTTTCGGATCGCCCGGATCGGGTGTCGCTTGCGGCCTACAAGGAGCTGCTGATGAACCTCACGCGCCGTGAGGTGAAAGGCCGCTACAGCCAGTCGCTGTTCGGGATCGGGTGGGCGATGGCGCAGCCGCTGGCCACCATGGCGGTGTTCACGCTCGTGTTTTCCCGCCTGGCCTCGATTCCCTCGAATGGCGCCCCCTATCCGCTGTTTGCCTTCGCGGCGCTGGTGCCCTGGTTCTTCTTCCTCAACTCCGTGAACTCCGGCACGATGAGCCTGATCACCTACCGGAACATCGTCACCAAAACGTATTTCCCGCGGGAGATCGTGCCGCTCGCGCAAGTGGCGTCACGGCTGGTGGATCTCGCCGCCGCGGCGGCGCTGTTCACATTGCTGATGATCTACTACGGCGTCGCGCTCACCCCCTGGGCGCTGATGACGCCGGTGTTCCTGTTGATGCTGATTGCGTTCACGGTCGGCATCGCGTTGACCACATCGTCGCTCAACGTGTTCTACCGGGATGTGAACCCCGTGGTGGCGATCGCGCTGCAGCTCTGGCTGTACCTGACGCCGGTTGCGTATCCGCTGTCTGCGGTCAGCGAGGAGTATCGCTGGTTCTTCATGCTCAACCCGCTGAGCGCGGTGGTCGAGGGGTTGCGCGCGTCGCTGATCTTTGGCACCGCTCCTGACTGGACGCTCGTTGGTGTGGCGTCGGCGATCATCGCGACGTTGCTAATCTCCTCACTCATCATGTTCAAGCGGCTCGACAAGTACTTCGCCGACGTCATCTAAGTGCCTTTAGCGATACAACTCGAACACGTCACCAAGCGGTATCGCACCGGCCGTTCGCGAACCCTCGTCGACTTCGTGGCTTCCGGCATCGGCGGCTTGCGGGGCAAGGCGGAGACCGTGCACAGCACCTCGCGGGGCGCCATCGACAGCACGATTGCGGCGCTTCGCGACGTGACGATCGACGTGCCGCAGGGCGCGGGCGTTGGCGTGATCGGCCGCAATGGCGCAGGCAAGACCACGCTGTTGAAGCTGATCTCGCGCGTGACCTGGCCGACCAGCGGCACGGTGCGCGTCGCCGGGCGCACGGTGTCACTGATCGAGCTCGGCGCCGGCTTTCATCCGGAGCTGACTGGGCGAGAGAACGTCTACCTTGGTGGCGGTCTGTTCGGCCTCACCAAGAAAGAGATCGATCGCCACTTCGACGAGATCGTTCACTTCGCTGACGTCGAGCGCTTGATCGACACCCCGATGAAGCGGTATTCATCGGGTCTATACGCGCGGCTCGGTTTCGCGGTGGCGATTCACAGCCGGCCCGACATCGTGCTCGTTGATGAAGTGCTGTCGGTGGGCGACGCGGCATTCCGCCGCCGGGCGCTCGAGGCGCTCCGCGGCCTGATCGCCAACGGCAAGACAGTGCTGTTCATCTCGCACGACATGTGGAACGTCCGCCGGTTGTGCAGCGACATCCTGTGGATGGAGAACGGCGCGGTCAAGGCGTATGGCGCCGCCGGCGAGATCGCCGAGCGTTACATGAACGAGGTCAACCTCGAGGCGCTGGCCAACCAGTCGAATGCGCTGCAGAGCCATCGCGGCGGCACGGGCGAAGTGCGCTACGTGAGCGTTGATCTGCACACCGGCAGTGGCGACAAGACCGGCTTGATCAAACCCGGTGATGCGCTGGTGGTTCGTGCCGCCTATCGCGCGAACACGCGGGTTGCCGGCCCGGTGTTCCAGGTGGCGATCGTTGATGTGGATAGCGGCCTCGTCATCACCACCGCGACGTCGCAGCCAGGGGATGCGCCGGCGACTGTCGAAGGCGAGGGCGTGGTGAGTTGCCGGTTTGACCGTTTGCCACTGCGGCCGCGACAGTACGTCCTGCGGCTCGCGATCACCGACGCGCACCAGCTGGCCTCGTACGACGTGGTCACGGCTGGACCGAGGTTCGCGGTCACCGGTCAGGGCGGCGGCGTTGAGAACCTCGCCGACGAAGAAGACGGCCTGGTGTCGCTGCCGTTCGCGTTCGAGCACCATGATGGAGATCGGCGCTGAGTCCGATCGCCCTCTGGTCGGTGCCGCACGGGGCGGCCGCTGGCAACATGCTGCGAACCGGCATCCTGTCGCAGGTGCTCGACGCGGTGCCGTCACTGCGCGTGGTGGTGCTCTCGCCGCTGGTCAAGGATTCGAGCTTCGTGCGCGAGTTCTCTCATCCGCGCATCAGCTTCGAGGACCTTCCTCCACATCGTCCGGTTGGACGCGAAGCGCGGCTGATTGCCTTGATGCAGGCGTGCTACCTCGAGTCCGGGGTCACGTCTTCGGTGAAGATCCGGCGCGAAGAGGCGTTGGCGAAGGGCATCGTGAGATGGTTGCCGGCCAAGCGCCTACTCGCGAAGACGTTCGCGCCGTCGCTGGCCAGGCCGGAAAGTCGATACGACCTGATCGATCGGCTGGTGTCGCATCCCGACGCGGAACGCCTGTTCGACCAGCACCGGCCCGTCATGGTGGTGACGTCGAACCCAGGCTTGATCTTTCCGGAGGTGCCATTGCTGCGGACAGCCAGGCGCCGCGGCATCAAGAGCATGGCGATCGATCCGAGCTGGGACAACTTCACCAACAAGCTGTTGCCGGTCCGTCGCACGGATCGACTGATCGTGTGGAACACGATCATGAAGGACCAGGCGGTCGCCCTGCACGGCTATCAGCCGGACGAGCTTCTTCTGGCTGGGACACCGCAGTGGGACTCGTATTTTCGAGACGGCGTGCTGACATCGCGCGAGGAATTCTGCGCGCGGATCGGCGCGAACCCCGCCGCGAAGCTTGTGACCCTGACGACCTCGCCGCAGGAGCTTTACGGATACTTCCAACCCGTGATTGAGCAGTTGGCCCGCGCATGCGAGCAGGGGCGGTGGCCGCACGAGGTCCAGTTGCTGGTGCGGGTGCATCCGCGCGACGCCATCGAGCAGTACGCCGGCTTTGCGAACAGGCCCGGGGTGATCATCGAGAAGCCGTTCAAGGCAACGAATGTGCGATCGGGTGACGGCATGACCGTGGACATCACCGCCGACGCGACCCGTCACCTCGCGAACACCATGCACCACAGCGACGTAGTGGTGCAGGTGTCGTCAACGATCGCGATCGAAGCCTCGATCTTCGACACACCCGTCGTCAACATCGCCTTCGATGGCGACACGACGCTGCCGTTTGCCCGGTCCGCGCTGCGCTACACCCAGTTCACGCACTGGCGGAACATCAGCGAGACCGGCGCCGTGCGAGAGGCAACGACACCAGAACAGATGTTGCAAATGGTAGGCCGTTACCTTGACGAGCCCGGACTCGACCGGGAAGGCCGGCGCAGGGTCGTGCTCGAACAGTGCCAGTTTCTTGATGGCAAGGCGGCAGAGCGCGTTGGTGCGTTCGTGATTGACGAGATGGTCCAGGCGATCGGCCGGGCGGAGCAGCGCTGATGTGCGGCATCGCAGGCTACGTATCGCTGAACGGCGCGCCGGCCGATCCGGCACGCGTGACGGCGATGATCCGCACGCTCGAACATCGCGGGCCGGACGATCGCGGCGTGTTCACGGACGGGCCCGCAGGCCTGGGTGCGGCGAGGCTCAGCATCATCGACGTTGCCGGCGGGCACCAGCCGATCGGCATCGGCCACGGCATCACCGTCGCGCAGAACGGCGAGATCTACAACTACATCGAGTTGCGGCAGGAGCTCGAGCGCAACGGCGCCCATAGCGCGACCGCCTGCGATACGGAGGTGATCGCGCACCTCTACGCCGCCGAAGGCGTGGCCGGGTTCAAGCGGATGCGCGGGATGTTCGCCGTGTCGATCTGGGACGCGGCGAAGCAGCGTCTCATCCTCGCGCGCGATCGCGTCGGCAAGAAGCCGCTCTACTACTTCCGCGCGGGTCACGAGGTGCTCTTCGGCTCGGAGACGAAGGCGATCCTCGCGGCGCTCGAACAAACTCCGGCGA
>DATMJU010000256.1:0-2315 GCA_035553795.1 Vicinamibacterales bacterium | reverse complement strand
CGCGGTGGAGGCCGCGGTGACCGCGCGCAACAACCTGATCGATGACCTCGATCGCCGGCGCGACCTTGCCGCGCAGTACGTCGAGGAGCTTCAGCAGGCGCAACTGCAGATCGAACGCACGGTCGCAAGCGCCGATGCCGGCTCGACCGTCATCGCGTTGCCGATCGCTCCCTTCCGAGGCGACCTCCCCTGGCCGCTGGACGGCAAGGTCACCGCTCAGTTCGGCCGGGCGCCGGCAGGCCGTTTCGGCACCGCCATCGTCCGAAATGGCATAGAGGTAGCGGCGCCGCAAGGTGCGGTTGCGGCCGCCGTGCATGAAGGCACGGTCGCATTCGCCGCGCCATTCAGCGGGTTTGGAACGCTGGTCATCGTCGACCACGGCGGTTCGGCGTTCACCTTATATGGGCATCTTTTGGAAGCATCCGTGAGCGCTGGGACGAACGTCAGCCGCGGTACACCACTTGGGCGAGTCGGGCTGTCGCCGTCTGGTGGAGCCGGGCTGTACTTCGAGCTGCGCATCGACGGCCGCCCGGTCAATCCCCTACAATGGCTAAGAGGTAAACGATGAAGATTCGCGGACGAGCTCTCGTCCTGGCCATCTCGATGCCCGTCATTGCATTCGCCGTCATCGGCGGATTCATGAGCAGCAAGGCGAGCGCCCGCCAGGATAGCTATCAGTACCTGCGCATCTTCGAAGACGTCGTCTCCCTGATTCTCCAGAACTACGTCGAGGACGTGAACGTCGACAAGGTCATGCACGGCGCGATGCACGGGCTGGCCGAAGGGCTCGATCCCGATAGCGCGTACCTCGATCCAGCCCAGGTCAAAGTGCTCGACAAGGGCGACCCCGGCGGCGCCGGAGAAATCGGCCTCGAAGTCACGCGCCAGTACTACCTGCGCGTGGTCGCGGCGCGCGACGGTTCCCCCGCGGCCAAGGCCGGCTTGATGCCCGGTGATTACATCCGGGCCATCGACGGCCAGTCCACCCGCGACACCACGGTGTATGAAGGCCAGCGCCTGCTGCGCGGCAAGCCCGGCACCAAGGTCCACCTGACAGTGCTGCGCGGCAACGCGGTCGAACCCCACGAGATCGATCTGGTTCGCGAAAGCGTCGCTGCGACCCCGGTGAAGTCGCGCATCGCGGCTCCCGGCGTGGGCTACGTGCGCGTTTCGGAATTCGGCAAGACCACGCCCGAGCAATTGAAGAGCGAGATCGCATCGGTGTCGAAGGCCGGGGCGAAGAACCTGATCATCGACCTGCGCGGCACCGCGTTTGGTGATGTGGATGCGGGCATCGCGGCGGCTCGCCTGTTCGTGAAGAGCGGCGTGCTGGCGTATCGCCAGGATCGTGGCAAGGAAAAGGAAGCGGTATCGGCCGTCGCCGGTGACGGGGCGATCGCCATCCCGACCGTGCTGCTCACCGACAATGGCACCTCGAACGGCGCTGAAGTCTTCGCGGCCGCGCTGTCCGGCAACAAACGCGCGCAGCTGATTGGCGAACGCACGCTCGGCCGCGCGGCCCGGCAGAAGCTGGTTCGTCTGCCTGACGGCAGCGGCCTGATGCTGACGCACTTGATCTACATGACGCCGGCCAGCGTCGCCATCCACGAGAAGGGATTGGTTCCGGACGTCGCCGTCGAACAACCGGACGTGGAATTCGGACAGCCGCCGGCCGCCAAGGATCCGACGCTTGAAAAAGCGATCGCCTCGCTGACGACCAAAGCGGCCGCATAGTCACGAGGGGACCCTGTGACGAGGCCCTCTGCGCGGATCCTCGCCATCGCGGGTCTTGTCCTGACGCTGGCGGTTTCCGCCGCGGGGCAATTCAGAGGCGGCGGTTTCGGCGGTCGATTTCCGCCGCGCCTTCCCACCGCAGAATCTTTCGACGGCGGATTTCATTACTGCCGCGGCATGTACCGCAGCGGCCGTCGCGACGGCAGCGGCAACGGCTGGACGACCGACTACCCGGATGCGGACATCAATTTCTCCATCCGGTTATCGGAACTGACCAAGACCACGGTCACACGCCGCGCCGACAACGAACCCGATCACCTCACGGTCCCTCTTACTGACCCATTCCTGTTTCAGTGCCCGTTCCTGATGATGACCGACGTTGGGGAACTGTCGCTGAATGCGCAGGAGTCGGAGGCGCTTCGCCAGTACCTCGACAAAGGCGGATTCCTGTGGGTCGATGACTTCTGGGGCTCGTGGTCGTGGGACATGTTCGAGCGCGAGATCGCCAACGTGCTGCCGCCGGCGCAATTCCCCATTCGCGACCTGGATCCGAGCCACCAGATTTTCCGCGTGCTCTACGA
>DATMJU010000255.1:0-5133 GCA_035553795.1 Vicinamibacterales bacterium | reverse complement strand
CTTTGCCGGCCTGCCGGCGAACTTCGGTGTGCGTTCGCTCGCACAGTTCGATCCGGACCTGAAGCGCCCGTACCAGCTGGCCTTCAACGCCGGTATCACCCACGAAGTGTTCACCGGCTTCACCGCCACGTTCGAATACTTCCGCAGCGACTTCCGCAACATCACGGTGCGCCAGAACTCGCTGCGCACCGCGGCGAGCTACGACCAGTTCACGATCGCCAGCCCGCTCGACGGCAAGAGCGTCAACGTGTGGCTGCCGAAGCCCGGCGTGGCGTCGCAGGTCGCGAACATCGACAGCACCAGCGAGGACATGAAGCGTGCCTACAACGGCTTCGACCTGTCCTTCAACGCCCGCCTGCGTGGCGGCATCCGCGCGTTCGGCGGCTACAGCATCGAGCGCACGATCAACGACGTGTGCGTGTCGGCGCAGAGCGACCCGAACCGCAGCCTCTACTGCAACCAGGCGGACAGCGGCATTCCGTGGCAGAAGCAGATCAAGGCCACGATCGTCTACCCGATTCCGTTCCAGCAGATCACGCTCAGCCTCGCCTACCAGGGGCTGAACGGATATCTCGCCGGTACTGCCGCGCAGGCCTACGGTGGCTTCACCGCCGGCACGGGCTTCGACAACCCGCGCGGCCTCGGCACGTTCTACCAGATCGCGCCGACGACGCGTTACGCGGCCGACTGCAAGGGCGCGTGCACGCCGGGCGCGCTCGTGCTGCCGGCAATGGCAGCCAGCGGCGTGGCGACGATCAGCGTGCCGCTCGTGGCACCGGAAACGGAGTTCACGCCGCGCATCAACCAGTTCGACGTTTCGCTGAGCAAGGCGGTTGACCTGGGCCGCGTTCGCATCCAGCCGAAGCTGGACATCTTCAACGCGCTCAACTCGGATGACTACACGTCGGTGGCGACCATGCAGTATGGCGCCGCCACCTATAAGCGTCCGTCAGTGATCCTCCAGGGACGCATCATCCGCATCGGCGCGAACGTCACGTTCTAAGGGCAGTCTCGAGGTCTTAAGGCCTTAAGGTCTTACGGACTCAAGCCTGCAGAGCTGGGAAGGGCGGGGCCAACACCCCGCCCTTCTTTTTTCTATACTGGCTGCATTACCCCATGCTGTCCGCGCTGGTCCTGACCGTCTACGTCTTCACGACGACCGACTGCCCGATTTCCAATCGGTATGCGCCGGAGATCCAGCGGCTGGCGGCCAGGTTCGCCTCACAGGCGGAATTCGTGCTCGTCTATCCGGTGCCAGGCGACTCGGACGCGAAGATTCGCGACCACAAGAAGAAGTTCGCGTACGCGCTCGAATCGGTGCGCGACGCCGATCTGAAACTGGTGAAACTGACCGGTGCGACGGTCACACCCGAAGTGGCGGTGATGGACGGCCAGCGGCTGCTGTATCGCGGTCGCATCGACGATCGCTACATAGAGTTTGGCAGGGAACGAATCAAGCCCACGCAGCGTGACCTCGAAGATGCGCTGACGGCAGCGATCGCCGGGAAGCCGATGCCGGTGAAACAGACGCAGGCCATAGGCTGCTTCATTGCTGACCTTGTGAAATGAGGACCGTGCTCCGGAGACTGTGCACGTGGACCATGATGTGCGCACTGTGCACGTTGTGCACCGACGCGTCCGCGCAAACGTTCGCGCGCGACGTTGCCCCGGTGATCTTCGACGCGTGCGTGTCCTGTCACCGCAGTGGCGGTCCGGGTCCATTTCCCCTTACCACCTACGACGAGGTCCGGCGGCGCGCGACGCAGATCGCGCAGGTCACGCGCAGCCGCTTTATGCCGCCATGGAAAGTGGAGCCCGGCGTCAGCCACTTCGTCGGGCAGCGCCTGCTCTCCGATGCGGAGATCGATACGATCGAACGATGGGTGAAGAACGGAACCCCGCCTGGTGAGCCGTCAATGCTGCCGAAGCTGCCCGCGCACACGGACGGCTGGTTGCTCGGAAAGCCCGACCTGGTGGTAAAACCTGACGCGGCATTTTCTCTGCCGGCGCAGGACACCGACGCGTTCCGGATCTTCGCGATCAGGATTCCAATCACGAAGCGCGCCTACGTTACCGGCATCGAGTTTCACCCCGGCAACGCGCGCGTTGTGCACCACGCCAACATCCGCATCGATCGAACGGCGGCGACGCGCAGGCTGGACGAGGCCGACCCCCTGCCAGGCTACGACGGCCTGATGCCGCGCTCGGCCGAGTATCCCGACGGTCACTTCCTTGGGTGGACCCCAGGGCAGATCGCGCCGCTCGTGCAGCCCGAGCTGGCGTGGGCGCTCGAGCCTGGCAGCGACCTGGTGGTGCAGCTGCACCTGCAGCCGAGCGGCGCCGTCGAAGAAGTGCTGCCGGAGATCGGCCTCTATTTCACCGACCGCACGCCGGAACGCACGCCGACGATCCTCAGGCTTGGCTCGCAGGGCATCGACATTCCACCCGGTGAACCGCGGTACCTGATCCGCGACTCGTACGTGCTGCCGGTCGATGTGCAGCTCCTCGCCATCCAGCCGCACGCGCACTATCGCGCCAGGGAGATTCGCGGCACCGCCACGTTGCCGGACGGATCGACGCGGCTGCTGATGCACATCCGTGACTGGGACTTTCGGTGGCAGCACGTCTACCGCGAGCAGATGCCGATCCCGCTGCCGAAGGGCACGCGCCTGTCGATGGAATTCAGCTACGACAATTCAGCCGCCAACGTGCGCAATCCCGAGCTGCCGCCGGCTCGCGTGTTCTGGGGGCAGCGCTCGCGCGACGAGATGGGCGACTTGTGGTTCCAGCTGCTTGCCGCCAACGAAACGGATCGCGCGCGGATGAGCGCAGAGATCAACGCCAAGATGACCAGCGAGGACATCGTCGGCTACGAAACCATGCTGAAGGTGACCCCGAATGATGCGGAGCTGCACGATGATGCGGCGATGCTGTACCTGGGGATGGGCTTCGTGGCCAACGCCGTGCGCCACTTCCAGGCGTCGGCGGCGTTGAAGCCCGATTCACCAGCGGCGCACTTCAACCTCGGCACCGCGCTCGCCCAGGCGGGCCGCTTTGATGATTCGATCCGCGCCTTTCGTGACGCGCTCTCTCGGCGCCCTGATTACGGGTTGGCACACGGCAATCTGGGTCGGGTTCTGCTGGTGAAGGGTGACGCCGCCCAGGCGCTCAAGCACCTGGAAGAAGCGGTGCGCCTCGAGCCTTCCAATCCGCAAAACTTGCTGGGACTCGCCGAGGTACTGGCGCAGGGCGGTAACTATGCCCTGGCGGTCGAGATGCTCGAACGCGCGATGAAGCTCCCGCTTTCAGAAACTCTCGCGCGCGAGCTCTTCGCGAAGCGCGCGGAGTATCTGAAGAGGAAGTAGCACGGATCAAGTAGCAAGTATCAAGTATCAAGTAGCAAGAAAAACACTTCTTGCTTCTTGCTTCTTGCTACTTGCTACTTGCTGCTTCGGCTGTGATCTTTCTGATCAACGGCTCCAGCTGCTCGACCGTCGGCTGCCCTGGCAGATATGTCGACACCTTGCCGTCCCGGTCGATCAACACGTATGTCGGCGTGGTCGAGACGCCATAGCGCGTGTAGACCTCGTCGCTGACCGGCGCGGATACCGTCTTCATCCAGGGATAGAACTCATCGCGGATCTGCTCGATGTACTTCAGTTCTTCCGCCGGTCCGACCGGGCGGCGCTTCTCGGCGTAGCCGAATCGCTGCGTCGGCGCGATGACAGTGATGCCGCTGCTCTTGTACTTATTGACCAGCCCCTCGAGGATCGGTCCCTGCTTCTTGCAGTCGCCGCACCAATGCGCCCAGAGAAAGAGCACCACGGGCTTGCCTTTCAACTCGGCCAGTGTGGGAGGCTTGGGTCCCAGGAACTCCGATGCTGACCACGGCAGCGCGCTCTGTCCCTCGAGGCTCAACAGGTTGAGGTTCTTGTTCAGGCGCGTGATGATCGACGTGTCCTTGTAGCGTTCGATCTCCTGCTGCAAGTACATCACGCTTTCCGAGCGGCGGCCCTGGCCGGCGGTGGCGAGCGCGGTCACCTCGATCGCGGCGCCGAGCGCAATCGGCAGTCTGGCTTCGTCATCGAGCTTCCGCGTCTTGAGCTGCTCTTCGACGATCTCGTAGGCGCGGGCGGCGTAGGTCATCGCCTCGTCGTAGCGCTTCGCCGCGACGTAGCCGCGGCCCAGCCACGAAAACGCCTCGATCGCAATCGGCGTCGTCCCGTTGGCGGCCATGTCGTCGAGCACGAGCTTCTCGGCCTTCTTGAAATCGTTCTCGGCAATCGCATCGCGCACGAGCTGGACGATCGTCTTTAGCGGCGGTGCGGCGGGTTGTGCTGGCGTTTGAGCCAGAGCCACGCCACAGACAATCAGAGACAAAACCAAGCCCGAAATCGTGGATTTCATGACCGTGAGAATACCCTGATCCCCGAGCCCTGCTCCCCGATTTATAGTTCTCGCATGCGACGAGCTCTGCCGTTCCTTCTCATACTCATTTCTTCACTCTGGTCGCCGGCGCATCCTGGTGCGCAATCGCGGCCCATTCGTGGGTTCCCTGATGACTCTGTCGCGGCGCAGCGGCAGCGGGAAGAGCAGTTCCGCAAGGTGCCGGATGCGGCGCGGCTGAAGGAATACATGGAAGCGATGGCGGGTGACTCGCATGTCGCCGGCCAGCCGTCATCGAAGCGCGTCGCCGACTACGCGCTCGCGAAGTTCAAGTCATTCGGGCTCGATGCGCGCCTTGAAGAGTTCGAGGCGATGATGCCATGGCCGATCGAGACATCGGTGGAGCTGGTTGCGCCTGAGAAGTACTCGCTGCGCGTCAAGGAACCGGTGTTGCCGGAGGATCCAGACTCCGGCGATCAAACGCCGCTCTACAACGCATACTCCGCCGACGGCAACGTGACCGGCGAAGTGGTCTACGTCAATTACGGCATGCCTTCGGACTACGAACGGCTGAAGGAACTGGGCGTGGACGTCAAAGGGAAGATCGTCATCGCTCGCTACGGTGCGGGCTGGCGCGGCATCAAGCCGAAGGTCGCCTACGAGCACGGCGCCATTGGCTGCTTGATCTATTCCGATCCGCGAGACGACGGGTATTACGCGGGTGATGTGTATCCCAATGGCCCGTAT
>DATMJU010000254.1:0-2379 GCA_035553795.1 Vicinamibacterales bacterium | reverse complement strand
GGCCTTAACCGATCGAAGTGCGGCGGAGGTCGCGGGCCAATATCGCCACCATGCGCGGCCAGCTCAAGCGCCTCGGCTTCGCCCTCGACTGGACCAGGGAAATCGCCACCTGCGAGCCCGAATATTACGGCCATGAGCAGGCGCTGTTCCTCGACCTGATGGAGGCCGGGCTCGTGACCCGCAAGGAGAGCGAGGTCAATTGGGACCCGGTCGACATGACCGTGCTCGCCAACGAGCAAGTGATCGACGGGCGCGGCTGGCGCTCGGGCGCACTGGTCGAGAAGCGCAAGCTGAACCAGTGGTTCCTCAAGATTACCGAGTTCGCGGACGAGCTGCTCGAAGGCCTATCCGGGCTCGACAAGTGGCCCGAGAAGGTGCGTACGATGCAGGAGAACTGGATCGGCAAGTCGCAAGGCTTGCAGTTCCGCTTCGACCTTTCGAACGGCGACAGCGTCGAGGTCTACACCACCCGTCCCGACACGATCTTCGGCGCCAGCTTCGTGGCGGTTGCGCCCGATCATCCGATTGCACAGGGCGTCGCGGCCTCGAACTGCGAAGCGGCGAACTTCATCGCGCTGTGCAAGAAGGGCGGCACCACGGCCGCTGAGTTGGAAACGGCAGAGAAGCTGGGCTTCGATACCGGCATCGGCGCGCGTCATCCGCTGACGGGCAAGTATCTGCCGGTCTACATCGCGAACTTCGTGCTGATGGAATACGGCACCGGCGCGATCATGGCCGTGCCCGGCCACGACCAGCGCGACTTCGATTTCGCGACCAAATACAGCCTTCCCATCCTTCGCGTTGTCGCGGCCGATCCCGCAGATGCGGACAAGGCGTTCGCGGGCGAGGCGGAAGCAGGCGACGGGGTGCTCGTCAACTCCGACTTCCTCGATGGCATGGCCGTCGCGGCGGCGAAGTCTGCCGTCATCGAGCGCGCGCAGGCCGAGGGCTGGGGCGAAGGCAAGACCGTGTGGCGGCTGCGTGACTGGGGCGTCTCGCGCCAGCGCTATTGGGGCACGCCGATCCCGTTCATCCACTGCGAAGTGTGCGGCGTGGTGCCGGTGCCCAAGAAGCAGCTGCCGGTGGTGCTGCCAGAAGACGTGACCTTCGACGTGCCCGGCAATCCGCTCGACCGTCACCCGACGTGGAAGCACGTCGACTGCCCGCAGTGTGGCCATGCTGCGCGGCGCGAAACCGACACGCTCGATACGTTCGTCGATTCCTCGTGGTACTTCCTGCGCTTCGCCAGCCAGCCGGGTGACGCGCCGTTCGACCCGGAGGTGATCAAGCAGTGGCTGCCGGTCGAGCAGTATATCGGCGGGATCGAGCACGCGATCCTGCACTTGCTCTATGCCCGCTTCTGGACCCGCGCGCTCGCCCGGATCGGCAAGCTCGAAGTGCAGGAACCTTTTGCGAGCCTGTTCACGCAGGGCATGGTGACGCACGAGACCTACGAACGCCGCAATCCCGAGAACGGGCAGCCGGTGTTCTTTTCGCCCGGAGAAGTCGAGCGCACGGCGGATGGCGCCATGCTGAAGGCAGATGGCGCGCCGGTCGAGATCGGCCGCGTCATCAAGATGTCGAAGTCCAAGAAGAACGTGGTCGATCCCGACGAGATCGTCGCGCGTTACGGCGCCGATGCGATCCGCTGGTTCATGCTGTCTGACAGTCCGCCCGAGCGCGACCTGCCGTGGTCTGAGGCCGGGATCGAGGGCTGCTGGCGTTTTGTGCAGCGTTTGTGGCGCCTGTTTGGCGCAGCAGACGCTTCCGCAACAGGAGAGGACATCGCGCTGCGCCGCAAGACGCACCAGACCGTCCACGCGGTAGCGCAGGACATCGAGGCGCTGGGCTTCAACAAGGCCGTCGCGCGCATTTACGAACTGACCGGCGCGACGGAAAAGGCCGCACCATCCGTTGACCGGACGGCGGCAATCCGCACCCTGCTGCTGTTGGTGGCACCGATGATGCCGCACCTGGCGGAAGAGGCTTACTCCGCCTTCGCCGCAGGTCTTGTCGCCGACGCGGCCTGGCCTGAAGTCGATCCCGCCCTGCTCGTCGATGACGAGGTTACCGTCGCGGTTCAGGTCAAGGGCAAGCTGCGCGATACGCTTACCGTTGCCAAGGGCACCGCACGCGAAGAACTGGAGCGACTTGCTCTCGCCTCCGACAAGGTGCAGCGTGCGCTGGACGGGGCGGAGGTGAAGAAGGTGATCGTGGTGCCCGACCGACTGGTGAACCTTGTCGCGTAAGATCCTCCTCGCCGCCCTTGCGCCATTGTCGCTGCTGGCCGGATGCGGTCTGCAGCCGATGTACGCAGGCGGCGGCAGCGGGACAGTCGCGCGGGCGCTGGCCGGCGTCGACGTGACGTCGATCGAGGGC